>CAKPSA010000007.1 GCA_934183145.1 uncultured Veillonella sp. | reverse complement strand
TCAGGTAATGTGATACCAGCGTTGATGAGCCAAGGCTTACCATACACTTGAACTACGGATAGTACACAAGCTGCAATGGAGAAATAGAATAAGAGCTGGGAGAACTCTTTTTCCATATGAATTAGTAATCTTCTTTTATTGATATGTTTACTTTTCGATGCTTCTAAGACGATTTCTTCATAGCTTAGGTTCTGTGCCGTTTTAGCTTTCATCATAGACATAGATGGTGGTATAAAACGGAATGATAAGGCTACCAATAAAGCTACGCCAAGGCCAAGTACAATACGCCATACAGAAATCATTGGATTATCTGGAAAGGCATACCAGGTGGATAGAATCGTAATGGGATTGATGATTGGGCTGGCGAGCATAAATAGGAGGGCTACAGATAATGGTACGCCTCTATCTGTGAGTGCTTTAAATAATGGAATAATAGCACAGTCGCAAACTGGTAAGGCTAAGCCACTAACCATGGCGGCACCATAGCTCTTCCAAGAATGATCTCCTAATAGTTTTAGCAGTATTCTTTGTGGTACGAAATAGCGAATGACTGTTGAGCCAATGGTTCCTAATAATAGGAACGGGATAGCCTCGATAATGAGCCCTGTAATGATGGCAAAGCATTGGTGAATGGAGTAAGGAATGTCATGACGGAAGGCAGTGACTAATAGTATGTAGGCGGTAATGCCGATAACTAATAGATTAGGTATGAGTCCCCACGTAGAATTGCGGCATAGTTCTGCTACCTTTTCTGGCGTTGGGGCTGTTACAATCTTAGCCTCTCTGTTATAGGTCCGCAATAAGGCGTGATGTGTATCGGTTTCTGTGATGATACAATCTGCACTATATAATTGGCTTGTTACATCATTACCTAAACCAGGCAAAATTGATGCGACGAATTGGTCTGTACAAAGATATAATACCTTTTCAATTTGTAATAAATGGCGCAGCTTTTCACTGTATAACAAGGCTTCTAGTTGGTGAAAGCTGATCATACCGTTCCATTCAATCCATATTTCTTTAGGTTTTACTTTGTTGATATAGCTTGCGATTTCATCAGCTATAGAACTATATGTATCAGGTTCATTAGGCGTAATTGCACTAAGCCTATCAGGATTGAGTTGTAATCCTTCTTTGATGAGCGATACAGCACCTTCTTCGGCGCTGATACATGCTGTGCCACCAAGCTTTTTACGATGTTGTAGTTGTTCATTTATAAAAGTACTTTTACCAGCACCGATGAATCCGGTAACGATATAAACAGGTATCATGATTGACACACTTCGTTATGTACCATTGGCACATTAAAATCAGTACCAATAACGACTAAGCTATAGTCCGTGGATTCACTAGGCGCAAGGGAACAGTAGTGAGTTCCATATTGTAACTCATGAGGCCCTTCAGTGGTTGGTACAATACCTTTAGCACGGAGTACTGTATCTGGCATACCTTCTAAGATAGTCTTCCACTGTACTAAGGTGAGTGTACGCAAGTCTTTGAATGTATGGCTCATAAATAGATGCTCATCATGTAAAGAGTGGTCATCGTGACAGTGATAGAGGCGTTTGATATAGTCTCGTAATGCAATGGTATTCCATTCTTCTTCGTGAATGGGAGTATTTGGTGCTAACTCGTGAATCATACGTTTTGTAATGCTTGTTTGTTGAATGTCTTCGGTATGACTTAAGAAGATAGCATCACTGTTTGTGATTTGATCTTTAAAGAAGAGACCAAAGTTTTTAATAAACATAGGTGCTTGCATGGCATCAACAGTTGTTACTGATGCATGAACATAGGCGGATTTTGCAATCTCTTCATCCTCACATGTATGGATGATTTCGCTCAATTTGCTGACACCAGATGGTTCGATATAGATAATATCTACATCGTAATTTTGTAGAATGTCGAGCAGTGCCTGTTGGAAGTTTCCTTGCAAGCTACAGCAAATACAGCCTGATGTAACTTCGCGAATGGTAGCCCCTGTTTTAGCTAGATTAGCTGCATCGAGACTAGTTTCACCAAAATCATTTTCTATAATTAGAATTTTATCTGTAGGTTTATGTTCTTTTAGTATATGTTGTAAGAATGTTGTTTTTCCAGAACCTAGAAATCCGGATATGATAACAATAGGAATCATACATACCTCCTGAGTCATGTAAACACAGTATACACCCATAGGATAACACAGGAAATACACCCTAGGGTATATGCATAGTTATGAAAGTTCTGTGATTCTCAAAATTCTCATTAAATATATTGGTTATATACCTTATATGAGTATATTGGCAGATGTATTTAATATTCATAATTAATTGTAAAGAATATTGTATATATCTATTTATATATATATGAAAAAATACTCCTATATGAATAAATATTAATTTTAAAATTTTCTGAAAAATACAAAAAAAGCCCTCCTATAGAAGGCTCAGTCGGGGGAGAGTTGACTGAACTCCTTATAGGAGGGGGGGAGACTTGGTTATATAAATATCTAATTAGATTACTTTTAGTATAGCAAATTATACATAAAGTATATAGTCAAAATTTATTATTTTTGGTTTATTGTAATTTAGCTAATAACGCTTTTAGATATACATATACATTTTCAACAGATGGTAAATGAACGCGTTCCATTGGTGTATGTGGGCTTACGATAGTAGGACCAAAGCTGATCATTTGTGTATTTGGTAATACACCTTTTAATAAGCCACATTCGAGGCCTGCATGAATGGCGTTGACATTAGCTGGTGTATCAAACATTTCGTTATGCAAGGAAATAGCTTGTTCTTCAAGTTTGGAGCCTTTATCGTATTCCCATGCAGGATAACCGCCAGTACGTTCTGCAGATACGCCTAGAGTTTTCGCAAGTAACATCATTTTTTGGGCTAAGAATTCAAGGCTGTTGCTATTGGAGCTGCGGATAGAAATGAGTACTTCAATAGTATGTTCATTCTCGCGTACGATAGCGATATTGTCAGAAGTTTCTACAAGGTTTGGAATGGATTTGCTTACAGAATGAACACCATCTTGTGCAAGATAGATGTAAGTAATGAGAGCTTCTGTTGTATCATCTGCATAGACTACATCAGGTGTTGCTACATCTTCTACAACAAATTTAAGACCTGGATCTTGGATACCATATTCATGGAGATATTGTTTTTCTTGGTATGCAATTAATGTTTTAATAGCCTCTACATCTTCAGCGCGTACGGATAATACAGCAACTGCTTTAGAAGGAATGGCATTATGTTTTACACCACCTTCAAAGGACGCTAAGCATATAGGATATTGCTGTTGAATGTCATAGAGTACGCGTGTTAATACTTGGTTAGCATTAGCACGTTGTTCGCAGATTTCGATACCAGAGTGACCGCCTTTAAGGCCTGTTACAGTAAACGTTAAGCCTGCATCATAACCAGGTTGGTTATTTTCACGCAATAAAGGAATGTTTACATGAACGTGGCAACCACCAGCACAGCTAACAGTAAAATCGTGTTCTACTTCTGTATCGAGGTTTAATAAGTAATCACCACTTACTTGGCCTTCTTTAATAGCGAACGCGCCATCCATACCAGTTTCTTCATTCGTAGTGAACAATAATTGCATAGGACCGTGTTGTTGGCTATCATCTTCAAGGATAGCAAGCATCATAGCACCACCCATGCCGTTATCCGCACCTAATGTAGTGTGGTCTGCATGCATCCATTCGCCTTCGATGATATTGGCAATTGGGTCTTTAGTGAAGTCATGGTTAGAGTCGTGATCACGAACACATACCATGTCGATATGACCTTGTAAGATGATAGAAGGACGGTTTTCATAACCTGGGGATGCAGGTTTTTTGATGACCACATTATATTGATCATCTTGATGAACTTCTAAACCTAAGTTTTTAGCGAAGTTTACGATATAATCGCTAATACCTTTTTCGTTGCCAGATTCACGAGGAATTTGGCTCATTTCTTTAAATATTTCTAATACGCGCTTAGCTTGAACGATTGATTCCATAATGGTTCCTTTCATTCTGATGTAATAATAGATATATATGTTGGTTGATTATACTGAATATATAGTAGTTTTATTAGTATACGAATTTAATACTAATAATTGTATTTATTTTAGTGATAACTTTCACCTACATATATATGGAATATATAAATAATTAGTACATATATAGTTATATCACAAGAATGATTATTAGGATAGTTAATGCAAGCATTAGCACATGTATAGACTAGCTATATAAGAATAATAATGTATAATGAGGTTATACGATTAACGATTGATTAAATCCATTAGATTTTAGAAGGTTGGTGAACCGATGCAACACGACAGTCGCAATATTAGTATGCTTATGGATTTTTATGAGATGACCATGGCACACGGCTATTTTACGCAACATGAAAACACAGATCGCGTCGCTTTTGATGTATTCTTTAGACGCAATCCAGACAAGGGTGGCTTTGCCATTTTTGGTGGTCTTGAACAAATTGTTGAGTACATTTTAAATTTACATTTTGATGAACGTGATATCGATTTTTTACGGGCTCAAGGTATTTTTAGTGAGGAATTTTTAGCATATTTAAAAGATTTCTCCTTTACCGGTGACGTATATGCATTCCCAGAGGGTTCTATTATTTATCCAAATGAACCGGTTATTACTATCGTAGCACCTCTCATAGATGCACAAATCGTAGAAACTGCAGTGCTAACTATGATGAACCATCAGTCCCTTATCGCTACAAAGGCAAATCGTATCGTACGCGCTGCAGATGGTTGTGTAGTAGCTGATTTTGGTGCCCGTCGAGCTCATAATGTGGATGCCGCTGTATACGGTGCAAGAGCAGCCTACATCGGTGGGGTGCAGTCTACGGCAACTGTTTTAGCGGGCCAACAATTTGGCATCCCTGTGAGCGGTACTATGGCTCATAGTTGGGTTATGTATCATGATTCTGAATATGAAGCTTTTAAAGCTTACGCTGAAGTCTATCCAGATGGAGCTGTATTCCTCGTTGATACCTATGACGTTTTGAACTCTGGTGTACCTAATGCAATCAAAGTAGCTAAAGATGTATTAGAACCTATGGGAAAACGTTTAAAAGGAATCCGCCTTGATTCTGGTGACCTTGCGTACTTAGCTAAAAAAGCGCGCCGCATGCTTGATAAAGCAGGCTTAGAAGATTGCAAAATTATGGCTTCTAATAGTCTTGATGAATATACGATAACCTCTTTATTGGGACAAGGTGGTCCCATTGATATCTTTGGGGTTGGTGAAAGACTAATTACCTCCAAGAGTGATCCTGTATTTGGTGCAGTTTACAAGATTGCTGGGGTTGAAAAAAATGGGGTGTGGGAGCCACGTATCAAGATTTCAGAATCTGTTGAAAAGATTACGAACCCAGGGTTTAAAAAGGTGTACCGCGTGTACAATGAGAAAGGTCGTGCCATTGCAGACTTATTAACATTGTTAGAAGAGGTACCAGATACAACCGAACCATATCGTTATATTGATCCAGAACAACCGTGGCGTGAATTGTACTTTGAAAACTGTACTTTCAAAGAAATGAAACAACTCATTATTAAGGATGGAAAATTACTAGTAGAATTACCAACTTTAGATGAGCTTCGTCAATATGTTAAAGACCAATTAGAAACTGAAATTTGGCTTGAAGAGCAACGTTTTGAAAATCCACATCGTCATTACCTTGATATGAGTCCAGGATACTATCAAATGAAAATGGATTTATTAAATCGTATTTTCCGAAAGAAATAGGAGGGCTTATGTTAGACAATCCACAAGCTACAAAAGAGGCTCTCATTCAATGGATTCGAGACTATTTTAGTCAAAATGGGCCTAGTTGTAGCGCCGTAGTAGGTATTTCAGGTGGTAAGGATTCCACAATTGTGGCGGCCCTTTGTAAAGAAGCCCTTGGGTCAGAACGCGTAGTGGGAGTGCTCATGCCAAACGGCGTTCAATCTGATATTGATGATGCTAAAGCCGTTGTCAATCACTTAGGTATTCCTCATATTATTGTGAACATAGGGGCTGCGTATACAGCCTTAACAAATGCCATCATTCAAGGCGAAGGTTATGAAGCTGTTACCGGTAGAGCTGATATATCTAAGGATGCAGCTATAAATACACCACCGCGCCTTCGTATGGCTACGTTATATGCAGTGGGGCAAAATTTGCCAAATGGTGCACGGGTGGCTAATACATGTAATGGGTCTGAAGATTATGTAGGGTATTCTACAAAATATGGCGATAGTGCAGGGGATTTTAGTCCGCTCGCTAATCTTGTTGTAGAAGAGGTGCGTCAAATTGGTCGACTCCTAGATATTCCTAAATATCTTGTAGATAAAACGCCTAGTGATGGCCTTAGTGGTCAATCTGATGAAGATAAATTAGGTTTTACCTATGCAGTGCTGGATCGTTATATTAGGACCGGTCAGATTGACAATTTAGAGACAAAAGAACGTATCGATCATTTGAACCGAATTAATAAGCATAAACTAGAATTGATGCCTTCTTTTCAGCCTCAACGTTAATTAACAAATGATTCACTATTTTATGTATTTTATGATGGAGGAAATATGGAGACAAAAATAGCTTTGATTGGTACGGGTGGTACGATTGCTGGACAAGGCGCATCCGATACAGATTTGACTGGCTATACTGCAGGTGTGTTGGGTCTCAATGAGATTCTAGATTCTGTACCTGGCACAGAACCATATGGTCCATATACATATACTCAGTTTAGTAATATTGAAAGTTCCGATATTACTGTCCAGCATTGGTTGGATTTAGCCAAGTTAGTACAAAAATTAGTTGATCAAGAGGATATAGGCGGTGTTGTTATCACTCATGGTACAGATAGTATGGAAGAAACAGCCTATTTCCTTAATCTTACTGTGCATACAGATAAGCCTATCGTTATCACTGGTTCTATGCGACCTGCTGGGGCAATCAGTGCAGATGGTCCGATTAATCTATTACAAGCGATTCAAGTGGCGAGAACGCCAGAATCTATAGGTAAAGGTGTACTTGTTGTTCTAAATGGCTATGTTGATGGAGCACGGGATGTTTCTAAGCGGAATACAACGAATGTAGCAACCTTCGATAGTCCATTAGTAGGTCATCTTGGTATTGTACAAGATGGAGTGGCTCATTATTATAAAGCATCTACTCGTCGTCATACGAAAGAATCTGTCTTTGATGTACATGATTTAAAAGAATTGCCTCGTGTAGTCATTTTGACTTGCTATGGTGGTATGGATGATATGGTACCGATGAGTGTAGTGGCGACTAACCCTGATGGGCTTATCTTGACGGGGTTAGGGCATGGCACAATTCCTCAAAATGTACGTCAAATAACACAAAATACAGCCTTTCCAACTGTACGCGCCTCTCGTACAGGCAGTGGCATGGTATCTGCTGTACCACAAGATGCACTAGCAGGCTATCTTGTAAGTGATACATTGAGTCCACAAAAAGCTCGTATTTTATTGATGCTTGGTCTTACAAAAACTAAAAGTCTTAAAAAGTTACAACAGTTCTTCTATGAGTATTAATTAGAAAAATAAAAAAGATTTGAGAAAAACTCTCAAATCTTAATTTGATATTCATTTTCAAATATTATACTGTATGTAACAGTTTTATATACAATGAACCGCACATCCCGATCGCCTAGGATGTGCGGTTTTTTATTTCGCCTAGGATGCGTATTTTTTTATTCGGCGCCAATAGCATTTTCTAAGGCCCGTTGTATACCTATATACACTGCTTTAGCTAATGTATCCCCGAATAGGGAGAAGGAGCCTGCATCTGTTAACACATCACCATTTGTATCGATAGTGAGAACTACACCATCTGTAGAGGTACCTGTTGCAGAAGTCTTGCGCTCTTTTGTTATTGCATCAGGGATATCTTCATTAATAAATGGATAGAGTCGTACACTTTCAACACCCCAATCTTGAAGGGCTGCTGTTTTAGCCTCTGTAATTGTCATGATGGCTTTCACCATAGCACTATCTGTTAAGGCCTTGTTTGTAAAGACAAGAATGTTGATGGTACCAGGTACTATGAAACTGCCATCTCGCTCTTCGTAGCAATAGCCTGTGCCTGCACGATGGGCTGTTTTTTCATAGCCAGCAGTAACGATAGTCTCTACAATCGTATCATGTTCTTCGACCTTAGCGTATGCGTGAAGATTCATTGTGGCAGATGTGAGTAGTGCTGTACTAAAATGAACGGGCGTATCTATATGCTCAAATTCTTGTGCTAAATAATTTGCTACAGAGCCGCCAGGCAAATCTTTTTCTGTTTCAATTTGATAGATTAATTGTTGGTTTCGTACGGACAAAGTATGGTGATACCCGCCATTGAGTTGACCACTAGATAAGGAATAATGTATATCATCGAAGTGTACGGTAACGGAGTTCAACTCTTTCGTTACGTGACCTCCCGTGGCAAGCTCTTGTGGTGCTTCATATGGATTGTTAAACATATAAGTCTCCCTAGATTTAGATTGTTATATATGTCATATAACGATATAATAACTTTACTATCATTTTGTAAATGCATATGTAAAATTATAGCATATATGGATACTGTTACTATATCTTAATAGTAGTATTTGTAGCGTGTAGAGCGTTATTTTATAAATGCGTACCATGGAGGTTTACTATGGCAAATATCTTAAGTACAATCTCTGAGCTAGTCTTTAAAGACGCTAATGTCCTAGTTCAGTTTCGAGACTGGTTCTTTTCACAAGCAGGTAATATACTGTTAGCGCTCATCATGTTTTGGATAGGTCGTTATGCCATTAAATGGGTAAAAGCTTTTGCAGTTCGCATCATGACTAAAGCATCCTATGATTCTGCGGCTATGAGCTTTATTACGCAGATCATCAATTATTCATTGCTTGTTGGGCTAATCTTGATCTGCTTAAATCAAGTTGGTGTTCCTACCACATCCTTTGTAGCTGCCTTTGGTGCCTTTGGTTTGGGCATTGGCTTGGCGTTGCAGAACAACCTTTCTAACTTGGCATCTGGCTTATTAATTCTTATATTTAAGCCTTTCAGAGCTGGCCATGTTATTCAAGTTGGTGATGTAGTAGGTAGTGTTAAGTCTATTCAATTCATGTACACTGTTATTACTACAAAAGACCAAAAGAATGTGTACATGCCAAACTCTCTTCTTACATCACAAGCTGTAACTAATATTGCGTATACAACGGAGCGTGTGATCCCATTTATGTTTGATATTGGCTATAACAACGATCATCATGAAGCCATAAAAATCTTGAAAAAGATTTTTGCAAATGATAAGCGGGTTCTTAATCCTAAAACTATAGAAATTGGTATTGCTGAATTTGGCGATAACTCTGTACGCATTGCAGCATATGCTCGAGTTAAGTCAAAGGATTTCTTAGATGTGCAATATGGTATTATGTCCGATGTGAAAGATGCATTCGACAAATATGGTATTGATATTCCATATCCTCAACGTGTTGTATACCTTCAAAATGTAGATAATTCGACTGGCGAAATTAAGGGGACTAAGAAAAAAGCAACTACAACAAATGTTGAAATTGATGATACTCCTGAAAGTTAATATATAATGTAGAAAGCGAGATAAATGATATCTTTAACAACTAATGTAAATATGGTTTTGAAACGACTTATTTTGATGATAGGCTTTCTAGGTGCTGTTATTCTCGGTGCTAGCGTGTCTCATGCGGCGTATATTGCGCCACCATCTACGGTAGGTGAGGCGGTTGTTCTCATTGATGCGGATACTAAAGAAATTCTATTTGCAAAAAATCCAGATAAATGGATGCATCCTGCGAGTACTACGAAAATGGTTACCTTGTTAACCGCTTTAGAGCTCAAAGGTACACAACTTGATGAGCTAGCAACTATTAGCAGCTATGCAACGAGTATGGAGGAATCCAATCTTGGTGTTCGCGTTGGTGATCAAATTACCTTGGAAGGCGTTCTGGAAGGCATGATGGTTGCCAGCGGTAATGATGCGGCTGTTGTAGTGGCGGAAAATGTAAGTGGCTCTGTAGAGAACTTTGCAAAGGATATGAATCGCGTTGCTGCAAAAGCAGGGGCTAAGAATAGTGTATTCTTAAATCCTCATGGTTTGACGCAAATGGGCCATCACTCTACAGCTCGTGACTTGGCGATGATTGCAGCATACGGTATGAAATACCAAATGTTCCGTGATAAAGTAGCTAATGATTATTATAAGGTGCCTTACCAAAACCGTACGCCAGAAACAATCCGTACTACAAACCATTTCATTCGCAACAAATACCCTGGTGCCAATGGTTTGAAAACAGGCTTTACGAATGCGGCAGGGGAATGCTTGATTGCATCAGCTACACGTAATGGTCATACTATGATTGTTGTTATGCTTAACGATGATAATCGTTGGGATGAAGCGGTACAGTTCCTTGATTATGGCTTTAAACTTCGCGGTGTAATCTAATTGAGCATGATTAGAAAGTATCTTGAGTAAACCTAATATAATTTAAGTCCCATAGTTAAATAAATAGTATTAAAATAGGTCCTGCCATGCAGGACCTATTATGTAATGGGGGATATATGAGTTCATTTTTTGCATTTTTAAAACGCATGCGCTTTATCAATCGATGGAGTCTCATGCGCAATACGGAAACAGAAAATATTCAAGAGCATAGCTTAGAAGTAGCCATGGTAGCGCATAACTTAGCAGCTCTAAAGAATGAATACTTTGGTGGCAATGTAGATATTAATAAGGTAGCTGTCATTGCTATGTACCATGAAGTAAGTGAGATTTTTACGGGCGACATGCCAACACCGATTAAATATTTTGATCCAAAACTCCGTGAACTCTATGGTGAAGTAGAGACCTTGGCACAAGAGAAAATGTTATCGACCTTGCCAGAACGATTACAAGCTGTCTATAAATCTTTTATTGTAGATGCCGAGGAGAGCCCTGAATGGCCCATCGTTAAAGCGGCAGATACTATTTCAGCGTATATGAAATGCGTGAACGAACTCAAGGCAGGAAACGATGAGTTTAAAGAAGCACATGATTCTATCTTGTCAAAATTAAAATCATTGAATATGCCAGAAGTTGACATGTTCCTTGAAACCTATATGCCTGCACTTGGTAAGAGCCTGGATGAACTAAACTACTACGAAATCAAATAATGATTAAAAAAGAGACGACCAGAGGTCGTCTCTTTTTATTCTGCAAAAATAGCCATAACATCTTAATAGACGTCACAGCCATTTTACATCTCAAATAAAGTTTTAGAGATGAGCTGGACGTTCCTAGGCATCTAGCTATCTCTGTTATTTTATTATAAGTTTTTGCTTAGCAGATGTCAAAGCTCGTAAAGCTTGTAAAGATATTATAAAGTAAAACAAATTATAATATCTATTTTTCTTCAATAATATTTTGGTTTCTCATTAATATTTTTTTCCCTCGCCACGAGAATGCCCGATTACCATACTTAGCTTTGAATTCTTTGTTTGTTAGGGACTCTAGTTCGTTAATATCTATGTACGGTTCTACTCTTTGAAATTCAGGTATAGGCGTTGCGGGGATGCTCTGATTATGGGGGCAAACCTCTTGGCATACATCGCAGCCGAATACGAGAGGTGTTTTTCCTATGATGGTTTCTTCCTCGTTTGTAAGATCTCCCTTTTTCTGTGTTAGGTAGCTTTTACAGGTATCATATTTAAATTCGTCGTGCCCTAAACATTGACCTAAGCATGCTGTAATACAACGATTGCATCCCATACAGGATCGATCGAGCGGTGTGTTTGGCTCAAATTCTAAGGTAGTTAAAATTGTTCCTATCATAACATAGGAACCCCATTTAGGGCTGATGAAACAATTGTTTTTGCCGTAGAAACCAAGGCCCGCTAAGTATGCCATGTAACGATCTGCGAGGGGCGAGGTGTCACAATGTATAGAAAACTGAGCTGAAGTATTCATTTTTTGTAATTTTTCAATAAGTTTTTCTAAATATTTATTAATGACTAGGTGATAATCTGTACCCCATGTATAGCGAGATAGATTGAATGGACCACTATGTTCTACGTAGTATGGAAAGAGACATACGATAGCGCTTTTAGGCGTAAATTCAGTTGTTCCCCGTAAGCGCTCCTCAACGTCAGCTGCGGTAAATGGACATGGATTGCTTTCATATAAAATGTCTTTTGCCATATCTGGTAGGGGCCAAGGAGCTATACCGAATTCATAAATATGTAATTCTTTGCAAAATTCTTGTAAATTTATATCTTTCATCGTAGATTTAGTAGCGAATAATTGGTAAAATAAAAGTATAAGAAACGTGAGGAATTCTATAGATTCCTGCTAGGTTTGTAGTTCGGTGATATCTGTATTTTTATGGTTATCATCCAGTTCTGTTAGTATTAGTATACCATTGAGAGGACAGATTATGTTAGCATTTATGAAAGTATTACAACCGAAGACGGTGGAAGAGGCTTATGAATTAGCCACAAAAAACAAAACTGCCCCAATGCTAGCTGGCGGCTGCTGGTTGCGTTTAGGTCGACGCACATGGCCTGCAGTGATTGACATGGCTAGTCTTGACTTGCGTTATGTTCGCGAAGAGGATAACGAATTTGCTATTGGTGCTATGGCAACGCAAGGCGATGTGGAACGTTTTGAACCATTACAACAATTCTGTGGTGGTGCTGTTGTTAAAGGTGTTAAGGAAATTCTTGGTATTCAATTCCGGAACACAGCTACTATGGGTGGATCTGTAGCAAGTAAATTCGGCTTTTCTGATATAATTCCAGCTCTATTGGCAGTACATGCAGACATCGTTACTTTTAAAGGTGGCCGCATGTCCATGCAAGACTATATGAAATACAGAGAACGTGATATCCTCGTGGAAATTCGCATTCCTAAAGTAGAGGTACCTGTAGCTGTTGAAGCTCTTCGTATCTCTCGTGGCGACTTCCCAGTGTTGACAGGTGCTATTCGCCGTGATGATAAAGGCGTTGAATTGTACATTGGTACAAGACCTGGCGTGCCTCAATTAGCAGAAAAAGCAAGTGCTTTGCTTTCAGAAAATGGATTGGCTGCAGCAAAAGAAGCAGGTCAATTAGCATCTGAAGAATTGGTTTATCAATCTAACTCTCATGCGTCCAAAGAATATCGCATGGAAATGGTAAAAGCAATGGTTCAACGCTTGGCTAAGGAGGTGGCACAATAATGGAATTAGTACTTAATATTAATAATAAAAATGTAACTGTTAATGTGCCAACTGATGAAATGTTGTTGGATACATTGCGTAATCTTGGTTACTACAGCGTACGCTGTGGCTGTGACACAACAAACTGTGGTCTTTGCACTGTATGGGTAGATGACGAAATTATCTTGTCTTGTGCGTACCCTACATTCCGTGCATTAGGTCACAAAATTACTACATTAGAAGGCTTACAAGAAGAGGCTGAATTATTAGCGGACTGTATTGCTAGCGAAGGTGCTGACCAATGCGGTTTCTGCACAACTGGCATGATGATGAGTGCTATCAACTTGAAGCGTAAAAATCCAAAGGCTAGTGATGATGAAATCCGCGAGTACCTCATCGGTAACTTGTGCCGTTGTACTGGCTATGAATCACAACTTCGAGGGGTTCGTAAATTCTTAGAAGGAGGCCTGAAATAATGAATAAGCATATTGGTAAGTCCTATGACAAAGTTGACTATAAAGGTATTTTGTCTGGTAAACCATCTTATACAGGTGATTTTGTTCCAAAAGATGCGCTCGTTATTAAGGTACTTCGTAGCCCTCATGCACAGGCGCGCATTAAATCTATCGATACATCTAAAGCTAAATTGATTCCAGGCGTTGAAGCAATCTTTACGCATGAAGATGTGCCGAATACTCGCTTTACATTGGCGGGGCAAACATATCCAGAACCATCTGCTTATGATGCTCTTATCTTGGATCCTGTAGTTCGCTATGTTGGCGACGAAGTGGCTCTTATTGTTGCAAAAGATGAAGCTACAGCACTTAAAGCGATGCCTCTAATCAAGGTTGAATACGAAGTACAAAAACCTGTACTTGATATGCATACGGCTATCGACCATGAAACAGTAGTTCACCCTGAAGATGATATTCACAATAATATCCCTGTAGGTCAAGATTATAAACGCAATATTTGCGTATCTTATCATAAACGAGTTGGCGATATTGAAGCTGAACTTGCAAAATGTGATTATGTAGTAGAAGGTACTTACTTTGACCAAGCGACACGTCAAACAGCGATGGAACCGTTCCAAAGCTTTGGTTATATAGACGCATTGGGCCGCGTAGTTATCGTATCTTCCACGCAAATCGTATTCCATGTACGCCGTCATATTGCGCGTGCACTTGGTATTCCTGCGACAAAGGTTCGCGTAATCAAACCTCGTATCGGCGGTGGCTTCGGTTCTAAACAAACGGCTTGTACAGAAATCATGACAGCGTTTGTGGCATGGACATTGAAGAAACCTTGCTATCTCTTATACGATCGTACAGAAGCGCAAACTTGCTCTACTACACGTCATGCTCGTGAATGGAAAATCCGTGTAGGTGCTACAAAAGATGGTCTTATCAAGGTAATTGATATGGATTCCATTACTGATGCTGGTGCTCATGCAACTCACTGCTTCACTACAACTACAGCAGGTGAGCATAAGTCCATTCCTTTATACAATAAAGCGACAGCAATTCACTACGGTACAGAAGGCGTATACATGAACCATACACCAGGTGGTGCATTCCGCGGTTATGGTGCTACCGAAGCATTGTGGCCTTTAGAGTGTGCAGTTAATAACTTGGCGGACAAAATGGGTGTAGACCCTGCTGAATTGCGTCAAAAGAACTTGATTGCTCAAGGTGAACAAAGCTTGGTATACGCTCCAGATGAATATCTTGATTCTGGTTTGTTCCAAGACACTGTGAATCGCGTAAAAGAAATGGCTCGTTGGGATGAACGCCCTCATTCTTGGGATATCGATGAACGCTACCGTGGCGGCCTCGGTATGGCGTTGGCATTGCAAGGTTCTGGCGTTGCTAATATTGACGTAGCATCTGTAGAAATTCGCCTTGGTGATGATGGTAACTATACATTGTACACTGGCTCTTCCGATATGGGCATGGGCTCTAATACAGTGTTGACTCAAATGGCTTGCGAAGTAATTGGTTGTCCAATGGAATACATGACTGTTGTCGAATCCGATACAGACATCGTACCATTTGACCCAGGTTCCTATGCATCTAGTACAACATACGTAACTGGTACGGCTGCTAAGATGGCTGCTGAAGAATTACGCACTAAGATTATTGCTAAGTTCGCTCAATTCTTTAATACAGATGTAGAGAATATCGACTTTGATGGCGTTGTAGCTACTACAAAAGATGGTTCCCAAACAATGGATATTCATCAATTGGCTCCAAAATTATTGGTAGGCGTTAACGCTGAACAATTGTCTGGTTTTGCTACATGGGGCAGTCATACATCCCCACCTCCATTCATGGCAACTATTGCAGAGGTGAAAGTAGACAAACAAACTGGTAAGGTTATTCCTCTTCATACATATTCCTGTATCGATTGCGGTACTGTTATTAACCCTAAATTGGCTCGCGTTCAAGTTGAAGGTGGCGTGGTACAAGCTATCGGTATGGCACTATATGAAGATGTGCGTTATTCCAGCAATGGTCGTTTAGAGACTAATAATCTTATGACTTATAAAATTCCAACCCGTCAAGATATCGGTGAGTTACATGTAGACTTTGTAGAATCTTACGAACCGACAGGCGGATTTGGTGCTAAATCTATTGGTGAAGTTGTTATTAATACGGCTAGTCCAGCTATTCAACATGCTATTAAAAATGCAGTTGGTGCGGACGTTCGTACATTACCTATGACACCTGAGAAGGTATTTATGGCTATGGACGAGAAATATAAAGTATAGAGGTTTCTATTTACTTTTCCTTTCTAAGGAGGCCTGGTTTTATGACATCACAAACATCCTATTGGAATCGATTGATTCAGCCGGGAATCGTGGCCCTTGTTGGAGCTGGCGGTAAAACGACTGTGCTTTCAAAATTAGTAGAATATGGACGGCTGAAAGGTCAGCCCATCGTAGTTACGACTACGACTCGACTTTATGAATCGCAAGTGGCTCATTATGAACCGATTTATACTCGAAATATTAATGAAGCCGATGAATATTGTACTGATCGTGTGTTGCGTGGATATTGTGGTGCGTGGTTCTCTGGAATTACAGGAACAAAAGTGGACTCTTTAGATTGTGATCTTATCGATGGTTTAGCAAAATTACATCCGAATTGGCAAATTGTAGTAGAAGCAGATGGGGCAAAGGAAAAATGGCTTAAGGCGCCTAAGACGACCGAGCCAGTTATCCCGTCTCTTACAAAGACCACAATTGGTTTAGTGAATTTGCAAATGTTAGGGGCCCCTCTAGATGATGAGCACGTACATAATATCGAGCTCGTTCAAGATATCGTGAAACGCGATATGGGTGCCATTGTAACACCGCGCATGTTGGCCGACCTTGTGCTCCATAAACAAGGCTTATTCCAATACAGTAAAGGTAAAAAAATACTCTTCTGTACTGGATATGAAACAGTGCAACATCGCATTATTGATGATTTTATTGATCATATTGTAGATAGCGACATTTCTGCTATCATTTTAGCTGATGGATATAAAGCAAGTTGTGAAATCCGTCGCATTATTCAATGTCGGTAGGTACTCATGACTTATGTGAAAGCAAAATTTAATACCGCTTTCAGTCCCATGAGAGACCCCATAGACCGTCACTCTTTGCATATTGGCATTGTCCTCCTCGTAGGAGGACAATCCAAGCGCATGGGGTGTAATAAGCAGCTTTTACCCTGGCGTGGGAAAACTGTTTTAGATGCGGTCTGTGGGGCTCTTCATTGTGGATGGGAAGATTATGTAAAACCTACTGAATTCTGTAAACTACCATTTGTAGCAGTTACTGGTGATGATCATGAAAAATTAGAACCCATTGTTACGAGCTATGGCTTTGAAGTAGTTCAGAATGAACATCCTGACCGTGGACAAGGTCTGTCCATAGCGATAGGAGTACGTCATTTGGTAGAAAATTCACCGATACCGCTAGACGGCATTCTTTGTTCCGTAGGGGATCAACCACTATTGACTGGGAATGTTGTACACCAGGTTATTAGTGCATTTAGTGAAAACTTTCATTCGAAAACTATCGTCGTCCCACATTACGGGGCGAATTATCAGTCGGGAAATCCCGTTCTTTTTGGTTCGCATTGGTTTGAACCTTTACAACATATCCAAGGGGATCAGGGTGGCAAAACCATCATTCGTGGTAATGGTAAAGACAATGTTATCAAATTGTGGATTCGAGACGATATTGGATGTGATATCGATACACCCGACGATTTTGAGCGTTTGAAACAACGTGAAAGTGAGGCATTATGAAACCATTAGTGCTTATGCGCGGAGGCGGAGATATCGCTTCTGGCGCTGTATATAGATTGAAACGTGCAGGCTATCCTGTGGTGATTAACGAAATTGCCATTCCTACTATGATACGCCGTGAAGTTTGTTACGGCAATGCTGTGCATCGTGGCGAAATGATTTTGGAACGCTTTGTAGCTCGTCATGTGGCCCTTAGCGAAGTTACGGATACGTTGGCACAAGGTGTTATTCCCGTTGTGACTAGTTCATACGAAGAGTTATTAGATACATTAAAACCAGCTGTTGTTGTAGATGCCATCTTAAGCAAGAAAAATCTTGGTACCAAACGTGATGATGCATATCTCGTTATTGGTGTAGGGCCTGGATTTACTGCAGGGGATGACGTGGATGTGGTTATTGAAACTATGCGCGGTCATTATTTAGGTCGCTGTATCTACGATGGCCCGGCGCAACCTAATACGGGTATTCCTGGTAATGTAGGTGGTTATACTCATGAGCGTGTTATTCACTCACCAAAGGCTGGTCTATTTACAGCTAAGCGTCATATTGGAGATTCTGTACAAGCCAATGAAGTTATTGGTTATGTAGATGAAGAGCCAGTACGGGCAAAAATTACAGGTATTCTTAGAGGTATTCTTAAGAGCGGGCTCATCGTATCCGACCATTTTAAATTGGCTGATGTAGATGCTCGTTGTGAAGAAGCTCATTGTTATAGTATTTCAGATAAATCTCTCGCTGTTGGTGGTGGCGTTTTAGAAGCCGTTACTGCATGGGATTATGAAAGGAATCAAGATGGAAACGATCTATGATGTGATGAAAGACCGTCTTCAGCTTACAGAAACTACGTTGATGGTTACTGTTTTGTCTGGTCCGCGTCAAGGGGATAAGACAATTTATGCTGAAGATGGTAGTGTTTTGTATGGCACACCAATTGAAGGCTTTATGGTAGATAAAGCAAAGCTTAATTCTTTGTGCATGGTAGGCGAAGTTGAATGTTTCGTACAACCTGTAGAAAATGATCCGTCTGTTCTTGTATTAGGCGCTGGTCATGTGAGCCGTGCTATTACAGATTTATTACTATTTATTGGGTGTCGTGTTACTGTTGTAGATGATCGTCCAGAATATGTAGTTCCTGAATTCTTTGACGAACGAGTAACTCGTAAATGCTTGCCCTTAGAAAACTTTAAAAATGATCTACCTCTTGATGAGTATAATGGTTTTATCATTGTTACTCGTGCTCATGAGTATGACAATGTATGTTTAGAACAATTGCGCGACTACTTGCCAACCTATATGGGTGTTATGGGCAGTCAAAAGCGCATTCATTATGCATTTGAAGTATTGCGTGAACAAGGTTGGACGCAAGAAGAATTAGATATGGTATACGCACCAATTGGTCTAGACTTAGGTGCACAAACTCCTGAGGAGATTGCATTATCTATCGTTAGCGAATATTTGGCAGTGGTGCGTGGTAAAAAAGGCGGCTCATTGCGGAAAGGTAGAGTGAGCCATGAATCGTGAGTTTATTGAATATTTAAGTGCTCGTAAAAATGAAACACTAGCTGTAGCTACAATTTTATTTACCCGTGGTTCTACACCACGTAAGGCTGGCACATCTATGGTAGTATTCCCAGATGGATCTATCTTTGGTACTATCGGTGGTGGTCGTGCTGAAAATGAAATTCGCCTAAGCGCTGTTGATTCTTTGAATAAAAAAGAAGCACATCGTCGTATCGAAGTTCTTCTAGATGACGATGTAGCTGTAAAAGAAGGTATGGTATGTGGCGGACAGATGGATGTGTGGATTGAAACACAAAACATTTAAGTTCATAAGTATAAAAAAATAAAATCTTATACTCGTTTATAAATTTACAGTGCTTCTAAAATGAGTTAAAATATAAGGTACAGCCAAGTAGTTGGTTGTACCTTATTATTTTGTATAAGGAGCCATTTTTATGCATATTGACGCACTTATACATACCTTTAGGCTACTAGATATCGTTGATATTTTAATCGTTGCCATAGGTATTTATTACTTATATAAATTGCTTAAAGATACACGGGCCGTTTCTCTTTTGAAAGGTCTCGTTACATTAGCTATTCTAAATTTATTAAGTCATTTGTTAAATCTATATGTTATCAATTGGATTTTGCAACAAAGTATGACTGTTCTACTCTTCGCATTACCTGTAGTATTCCAACCGGAATTGCGCCGTGCTTTAGAACAATTGGGCCGTGGTCGAATTTTCAGTAAGGCACAGAATGTTAATGAAGAGGAAATGGATATGGCCATCAATGAAGTGATGGCAGCGGCTCGCGTTATGTCTCGCGAGCACACAGGGGCACTTATCGTCTTTGAACGTGAAGTAGGTCTCAATGATTTCGTTGATACAGGTATTTTAATTGATGCTGTATTGAGCCGTGAATTAATTAAAAACATTTTCGTTCCTAGTACACCACTTCATGATGGAGCACTGATCATTCGTGATGGTCGTATTCGTGCAGCCGGTTGTTTGTTGCCGCTAACTGAGGATCGTACGTTAAGTACTGAACTTGGTACGCGTCACCGTGCAGCAATTGGTTTGTCTGAACAAACAGATGCGGTCGTTGTTGTTGTCAGTGAGGAAACGGGGACAATTTCCTATACCTATGGCGGTCATATTTATCGTCATTTGCCGGAAGATCAAATTAAAGAAGCGTTGCGTACATTTATGGAACGCCCTCGTCAAACCATTACTGGTATGTGGAAATGGGGGGCAAAAAAATGATGATACATTTGAAACGCAATTGGCCAGCTAAGTTATTATCCTTACTGGCAGCCATCGTCATGTGGTTCTTTATCATGCGAGATCAGAACCCTGTGATGGAGGTAACCTATACAGTACCTGTACAGGTTCAAAACCTTGACTCTCATTATATTGTAGAGGATGCGCCAGATACGGTTCGAGTTGTACTTTCAGGCCCTCGAGATACGATTATTACAATGAAAGCAGATAATCTTCGAGCTTATATTGATGCATCTGGCGTGAAGCCTGGTCAAAATAATGTAACCATTGGCTTTACACCGCCTGCAGGGATGAGCCTAGTAGAGGTAAAGCCTGACAATATTACAATTAATGTAGATGAATATGCAGCGAAAAAAATACCTGTTGAAATCGTACCAATCGGTAAGTTCTCTGACGATATTGCTCTTAAATCAGTAACTATTGTACCGAAAGAGGTAACTGTATCTGGACGTAAACAACAGGTTAATGCTGTGAATAAGGTTGTTATGAAGGTTAATATCGCTGGTCAAACCAAAAACTTTAGTGCTGTTAGTACATTAGAGGCTTGGGATGTATCTGGCAATGTATTAGATGTACATATTAATCCAAACCAAGGTCAGGCACAATATGAACTAAATTTATTGCGTAAAGATAAAGCAGTTCCTATTACAGTACCGACTGCGGGAGCGGTAGCTGATGGATATGAGGTTAAGTCCATATCCGTTACACCAACCCAATTAACCGTGACTGGCCGAGAAGAAATGATTGATTCTGTCACAGAAATTCAAACAGAACCAATTGATCTCACTGGTGCAACTAAGGGAATTCAAGGTAATTACAACTTAGTATTGCCAAGCGGTGTTAATAGTAATGTTACAACAGTACATGTTAAGGTAGATATACAAAAGAAAACTACGTAGCTAAAAAAGACCCTAATAGAGTAGATACCATAACTCTATTAGGGTTTGTTTTATTATTCATATATTAGCTTTTATAGTAGTGTTGTATAATAAAGATGTATGACCATTTTTTATAGGTCGGTTATAAAGAATTTAGGTCAAATAATATAGATGTAATCTATTCTGAAAGGATAGCTTTAATAGGTAACATATGATTAGAATAATAAATCTCCGCGTGGCCGTGACGGTTAAGTCGGATATTAAAGAGATTGTAGAAAAGAAATATCCCCAGTTACGTGGCGCCATTGAAATAATTCACGTTGTGCGACGGGCTGTAGATGCTCGTAAAAAACCTAATATTGTATTTGTATATACCTTGTTCGTTGAGGTTCAAAAAGAAGCTCAAATTATGAAAAAATTAGGTAAACAAAAGGACGTATCTGTGTTCACTCCAGAAGATCCAGAACCTATCGTTCATGGTAATGTGCCTTTAGCACATCGTCCTGTAGTGATGGGCTTTGGCCCGGCAGGTATGCTTGCAGCATTTTACCTAGCTCGTGAAGGATATCGTCCAATCGTTCTTGAACGAGGCCAAGATGTCGATACTCGTAGCCAAGATGTAGAAACATTTTGGAAAGAAGGCATATTTAAGCCTGAATCAAATGTACAATTTGGCGAAGGCGGTGCAGGCACCTTCTCGGATGGTAAATTGACAACTCGCGTTACTCATCCTAGATTGCACGAAATCTCCAAATACTTTGTTGAATTTGGAGCACCTGAAGAAATCTTATATAAACATAAACCTCACGTAGGTACAGATAAGTTGCGCACCATGGTAAAAGCTATGCGTGAACGTATTATCGAATGGGGCGGTGAGGTTAGATTTTGTGCCAAAGTAACGGATTTGTTCATAGAAAATGACCGCATCGTTGGTGTTGAGGTTAATGGTAACGAGCGTATTGATACGACGGTTGTCCTTTCTGGCGTAGGTCATAGTGCACGCGATACGTACGAAATGTTACATAAACGCAATGTAGAAATGACGGCAAAACCATTTGCTATTGGTGTTCGAATAGAGCACGATCAAGCTGTCATTGACGAGTCCCAATATGGTGTAGAACCATCTAGCTTGGGCCTTGGTGCCGCAGAATACTCCCTTGTGTACCACGATAAAGAAACAGGCCGTACGGCGTATAGCTTCTGTATGTGCCCAGGTGGTCAAGTTGTAGCATCTGCATCAGAAAATGGTGGCGTTGTTGTCAATGGTATGAGCTTATATGCTCGTGATAGCGGTGTTGCAAATAGTGCCATCGTGGTTAACGTAGGACCTGATGATTTTGGTAACCATCCGCTCGATGGCGTAGCATTCCAACGTGAATGGGAGCGCAAGGCATATGAATTGGGCGGCTCTAACTTCCATGCACCAGCTCAGACTGTAGGCCAATTTTTGGGGCTTTCACCAGCACCAACCGTACAAGATAGCACATATAGCTATGAACCTGGCGTAGTAAATTGCGATTTACACGATTGCTTGCCACCATTCGTAACGTCTGTATTGGAACGGGCATTGCCATATTGGGGTCGACGTATTCATGGATTTGATGATCCTGCAGTATGCATGACGGGTGTAGAAACGCGTACCTCAGCACCACTACGCATGGGGCGTAATGAAGAACGCGTTTCTCCAACTGTAGGTGGATTCTATCCTATGGGCGAAGGCGCTGGCTATGCAGGCGGCATTATGAGTGCAGCCCTTGATGGAGCTGAAACGGCTATCTTATGTATGGCAAAATATGCAAAACCTAACTAGTTAGTAGTAGAATATACTGTAAGGTAAACTACAGTATAGGTTCATATTGATACTGTAAAATAATATATCTGTATAGTATCTATATGTGTGGTGTATATATTGTGATATAATACACAACAGTGAATATATGAGGGTTTGTGACTTTCACAATCCCTAGAGGAGGATAATTATGGCTCGTTTATTTGGTACAGATGGTGTACGTGGTGTTGTTAATGAATTTTTAACACCTGAATTAGCCTATCATTTAGGCCGTGCTGCGGCTACATATTTTGGTAAGGAAAAAGATCATCCTACATTCTTGATTGGCCGCGATACGCGTATTTCTGGTTCTATGCTTGAAAGTGCATTAGCTGCAGGCATTTGTTCTGTTGGTGGCAATGTTGTTATTGCCGGTGTTATCCCAACTCCAGCAGTAGCTTACCTCGTACGTCAACAAGGTTTTGATGCGGGTGCTGTTATTTCTGCATCTCACAATCCATACCCAGATAATGGTATTAAATTCTTTGATGGCAATGGCTATAAATTGCCTGATGAAGTAGAAGATGAGTTAGAAAAATATGTTCGACAAAGTGCGGACAATGAATTGGCACGTCCTACAGGTGATGGCATCGGTACAATTGAGTACAATAGCAACTTGGCTCATTTCTATGCTCATTTTGTTCGCCATACAATCGATACATCCCTCGAAGGTTTGACTATCGTATATGATGGTGCGAACGGTGCTGCTTCTAGCGTAGGCCCTGAAATCTTGTCTGGCCTTGGTGCTAAAGTAATCAACATCAATGTTAATCCAGATGGCTTGAATATCAACCATCACTGTGGCTCTACACATATTGAAGGTTTGCAAGTAGCTGTGCAACAACATAATGCAGATCTTGGTATCGCTAACGATGGCGATGCTGACCGTTGCTTATTGGTTGACGAAAAAGGTCAAGTTCTCGATGGGGACCAAATTATGCTATTGTGTGCCCTTAAATTAAAAGAAGAAGGCAAGCTAAAAGGCGATACAGTAGTTGGTACTGTTATGAGTAATATTGGCTTCCATAAAGCAGCCGAAGAACTTGGTATGAAAACTGTGTCTACTGCAGTTGGTGATCGCTATGTATTGGAATACATGCGTGAACATGACCTCTCCGTTGGTGGTGAACAATCTGGTCACGTAATCTTCTTAGATCACAATACAACTGGTGACGGTATGTTAACAGCTGTGCAAGTAGCGGCTCTTATGAAAGAAAAAAATCAACCGCTTTCTGAACTTGCTAGCATCATGACGAAATACCCACAAGTGTTAGTAAACGTTCGCGTTGCTACAAAAACAGGTTGGGAAGATAATGATCTTATTAAAGCTGCTATTGTAACAGCTGAAGGTGAACTTGGTGATGAAGGCCGCGTTCTAGTACGTGCATCTGGTACAGAACCACTCATCCGCGTAATGGCTGAAGGTCCAGACCAAGAAGCTTTGCAATCCCTATGCCAAGAAATCGCTGATATCATCGGTAGAGAACAAGGGTTAGCGGAATAAAAGTAGGGTGTGAGGCGGCAGAGGAGCTTGCGACGATGAAGCCCACACATCACTTTGTTCCGAGCGTAAGATTTTGCGAAGCAAAATCCACAGCGAGGAACCATCTCTACCAAGATTAAACTAATGGATTTTAATAATTGTGAATCCATTCTACAATTTCATATTAAAAGTATACCCTCCTATATATGTCCCTTTGCTCCGTCCTACGTAAAGTCGCTGCAGGAACATATATAGGAGGGTATTTATTTTATATTTATTTAGGATGGTTACCGAATGGAACCGTCACTATGGCGCAAATATTTCTGCATTATACCATTTCTACTCATTAAGAGTTATTTCGCATATGGGGGAGGAGGATAGACGATATAGCGAGAAATGAACTGAAAAAGCACTACTTTGAATTGTAATCATTCAGAGTAGTGCTTTTGTCATTATTTATCAGCTACGACAAGTTTGTATCCATTCAAGTGAATGTTACTGCCTGTTGTGTCTTCGTTTGTTAAGGATTTTACATAGCTGTCGCCTGTGAGTGTCCAGGTAGAGTCTTTGCTAAGTTTCATTGTAATTTCTTTAGCGGTGTTATCTGTGTTTACAGCACCTACGAGGCTGGAGCCATTAGTCATGTTTAGTGCGATAGTGCTAATGGAGTCAGCTACGATGTTACCACTAAGTTCTTGGTTGGATGCGCGGAGTGTGAGGTGACCACCGTTTTCGCCATCTTTACCCCAACGGGAGTCTGCCGCTGCTTTTACCAGAGTCGTAGTATTTGGCATTACAATTGTGTTGCCTGTAAGGTCTGCTTCGGCAGTGGTGTTGTTTACATAGATAAATGCACCTGTACCATGAGTAGTGAGCGTGTTATTTTCCGCTTTTAAACGAGCAATACCGCTTTCAGCATCACCGGAGAAACTTTGGTAAAGCATGAAGCCATTATCGTGGTAGCCTGTTACATTAGAGTTCGTAAGGGTAATAGAGTTTTTGCCTTCTACGACGCCAATTTCACTCTTGTTAGCTACGCCGTTGACATTGTTAGCTGTAATATTGCCAGTGGAGTAGATAACAGGACTACCTGTACCAGAAGTCGTTAGCTTAGCTGCCTCCGCATTAATGGTACCTTCGCCACGGTCTGTAGCAAGCGTAGCAGAGTGAGCACCTTCAGTGGTAATGGTTAAATTTTTACCGTTTACAGTGCCTTTATAGGTTGCATCTAAGCCGCGAGAGGAATCACCTTTTGTGTGAATATTAGTGTTCTCTACGCTGATAACAGAGCCTTCGCCAGTGGCAAATACCGCATTAGAGCCGATGCTGTTAGAGGTGATATTACTATTTTTAATGCTAGTTTGGCTGCCTTCGATGCCGAGCACTACTGCGTTTTGTCCGCGGAAATTACTGTTGTCATCATTCGTGGTGTTGCCTGTTTTGTCAAATACGCTGCTATCGATGGTGATTGTCGCTTTGTTTTTTCCGATGAAAGCATTTTGATCGCTTGTAGTATTGTCAAATCGTTGGTGTTCTAATGTTTGATTTTCACTAATCACAGATGTGCCTATGAAAGTACTAGGATCAGCTTCCTTATGAGGTGTTGGTTCATTAATTTCGCCTGTCTTTACATCATCTGGTCTAGGTACATCATTTTTAGGTGTATCAGCATTAGGTGCATCAGCCTTAGGGGCAGATATGCTTTGTGGTGGAACATTAGACTGTACTGGTTCTGCACCAAAGGTAGGGGCAAAGGCTAGTGCTGCGAGGGCGCCGCCCGCTAAAGCTGGAACGATAAAACGTCTTAAAGTTTTATAATTACGTGAATATGTCATATATAATAACCTCCAAATATTTATTGCACGATAAAATCGAATTGTGTAAAATTAAGATTGTAAGAAGTATAGTAATTATCTGTGAAAATAGTATGAATAATACATGGGATTTAATGTCTTGCTTTCGCTATTACTTATCACGTATAATATAGATTGGTATATGATGTATACTTCAAAGATCTGCCGTATCTTATAGAAAGGAGTTCCCTAATTCGTAAAGGCGAATAGCGCAAGTACCCGCGAAGGCAGTCGTTAGGGTAGACGAGGTGAAGAGTAATCGAATCATCAGCGGATGCTCTTCCGGCATATTCATGTCGTAACAGATATTAAAAAGCCCATTGGTAACGATGGGGACAAAGTGTATCTGAATGAATTGTATTCAAATACTATTTGATACATAATTTGAACATTAACTTAGAACGTTAAGTTAGAATAGTAATTTGTTAGCCTTAGTTTTTGGCTGGGGCTAGAATGCCCCCAGTTATAGGAGGATATACTTATGTGCGGTATCGTAGGATACATTGGCTTTAATCAAGCATCTGATTTCTTGTTGGACGGTATGGCGAAATTAGAATACCGTGGTTATGACTCTGCAGGTATTGCTGTTATCGGCCCTGAAAATGTTATTAAAATTCAGAAGAAGGTTGGCCGCCTTGCTAATCTTGAGGCGATTGTAAAAGCTGACCCTAATGAAGGGACTATAGGTATTGGTCATACACGTTGGGCTACACATGGTCGCCCATCCGATATGAACGCCCATCCTCATGCATCTGGAGATGGTAAATTTGCTGTTGTACATAACGGCATTATTGAAAACTACATGCCTTTAAAAGAAGAGCTCATTGAAAAAGGGTACCATTTCAAATCTGAAACTGATACAGAAGTAGTAGCTCATTTATTAGAAGATATGTATGATGGCGATTTCGTAGGCACAGTACGTCGCATGCTAGCTCGTGTTGATGGTGCGTATGCCCTTGAAATCATCTGTGCTGATGAGCCAGATAAAATCATTTGTACTAAAAAAGAAAATCCATTAGTTATCGGTCTTGGCAAAGGCGAAAACTTTGTAGCATCTGATATTCCAGCTATCATTAACTACACACGCGATACATACATTTTGAGCGATGGTGAATTAGCTATCGTAACTCGTGATAATGTATCCGTATTCGACCGTGAAGGTAACCCTGTTGATAAAGAAGTATTCCATGTTAACTGGAATGCGGAAGCAGCAGAAAAAGGCGGTTATGAACACTTCATGTTGAAAGAAATTCATGACCAACCTAAAGCTGTACGCGATACTTTCGGTACACATATCTCTGAAGATGGTAAAACAGCAATCTTTGATGAATTGAATTGGACTGCTGAAGATGTAGCAGCTTTCAATAAAATCCTCATTGTAGCATGTGGTACAGCATACCATGCTGGTCTTGTAACAAAACAATATATTGAAAACTTGGCGCGCATTCCTGTAAGTGTGGAAATTGCATCCGAGTACCGTTACAGCAATCCATTGACTGATGACAAAACATTATGTATCGTTATTAGCCAATCTGGTGAAACATCTGATACATTGGCAGCGTTGAAAGAGGCTAAACGCCTTGGCGCCAAATCCTTAGCGATTACAAATGTAGTAGGCTCCAGTATCTCTCGTGAAGCAGATAACACTGTGTACACATGGGCAGGTCCTGAAATCTCTGTAGCATCTACAAAAGCTTACACTACTCAATTAGTAGCAGGCTTGTTGTTCGCTGTATACCTTGGCCAATTAAATGGCAAAATGGATCCAGTGTTAGGCGAAGAAATTCTTAGCGGTGTTAAAAACTTGCCTACATTGATTCATGAAATCTTTGAAGTAGACGAAGATATGAAAGCCTTTGCTAAACATTATGGCTTCAAATCTGATGCGTTCTTCTTGGGCCGTGCTATCGACTATGCAGTAGCAATGGAAGGTGCTTTGAAATTGAAAGAAATTTCTTACATCCATGCTGAAGCATATGCTGGTGGCGAATTGAAACATGGTACATTAGCTCTTATTGAAGAAGGCGTACCTGTTATCGCATTGGCTACACAAGAGGATGTATACGATAAGATGATCAGTAACATCCGCGAAGTAAAAGCGCGTGAAGCGGTTGTAATCGGTATCGGCATGAAAGGTGACGAAGAATTATCTAAACACGTAGACCATACAATCTATGTTCCTCGTGCGAATAAATTCATCGCTCCAATCCTTGCGGTTGTACCATTGCAATTGTTAGCGTACTATGCAGCGATTACACGCGGCGCAGATGTAGATAAACCACGTAACTTAGCTAAATCTGTAACCGTAGAATAATATATATAACCAACAGTGCTTCGGCACTGTTGGTTTATTTCAATATAGGGAGACTATTATGGCAGTTATATTTTCCGGCATCCAACCAAGTGGTGAGTTAACACTTGGTAACTATTTGGGGGCTTTACGTAATTTCTTAGACTATCAAGATACTGACGAATGTTATTATTG
>CAKPSA010000006.1 GCA_934183145.1 uncultured Veillonella sp. | reverse complement strand
AAGCTTTGGCGTGATGAATTGATGAGCCATATCTTTGACTCTGATCGATCTCTACGCATTTTAGATATTGGCTGTGGTGCAGGTTTTTTCAGCATTATTCTCTCTGAGTTAGGCCATACAGTACATGGTATCGATATTACGCCTAATATGATTGATGAGGCTAACCAACTTGCTGAGTCATTACAATCTGATGCTACCTTCTCCGTTATGGATGCTGAAAACCTACGCTTTGATAATAATACCTTTGATATCGTTGTGGCACGCAATGTGACATGGAATTTACCACATCCAGATAAAGCCTATGCTGAATGGTTACGTGTCATCCGTCCTGGTGGTTTAATTCTTAATTATGACGCAGAACACGCCCGCAATCATCATGATTTACCACAATCTGTGCATCATGCACATGAACATGTTAGCAATGAATTAAAAGAACGCTGCCACACAATCTACCATATGCTAGAAATTTCGTCTTACACACGTCCACAATGGGATAAGGAACTACTCACTAAAATGGGTGCCAGCTCAGTATCTGTTGATCCTACAGTAGGCCCTCGTATTTATAGTGAAGAAGATGAATTCTACATTCCTGTACCTATGTTTTTAGTGAAAGCAATTAAATAGATATTGAATAATAACTAATAGGTCAGTAAAACTACTATTACATAACACAAAACCCACTCTATGAAATATCATGAGTGGGTTTTCTTTATATACTAATCCATTTATTAGCTTATATACGTTAATAGCAATGAATATAGTTATAACTAAATATTAGTTTCTAAAATATTAGTTTCTAAAATATTCTTGTGCTGACGTAATTTCTGAGCGAAGTTTTTCTTCATCAATAGTAAGCAATTCTTTATCTTTCATAAGAATTTTGCCACCTACGATTGTAGTATTAGCATCAGAGCTATTAGCAGAGTATACAAGAGCAGCTAAATCATTATAGCGAGGCATCCAGTGCATACCAGATACATCATACAATACGATATCTGCACGATACCCTTCAGCTAATACACCTAGATCTTTATATCCTAAGGCTTTTGCACCTTCTACGGTGCCCATATTCCATGCAGCTTGTGCAGGAATTGCTTTTGGATCATAGAGACGTGCTTTATGTAAGGTAGCAGCAAGGCGTACTTCTTCAAGCATATCCGCATTGTTATTAGAAGCAGAACCGTCTGTACCAAGACCAACTGTAATACCTTTGGCAATCATTTCAGGTACTGGTGCAATACCACTTGCTAGTTTTAGATTAGATTGTGGATTGTGTGCAACAGCTACATTATTTTCAGCCATAATGTTCATATCTTCATCAGTGACATGAACACAGTGAGCAGCTAATGTAGTATTCCAGAATAGGCCTAAGTCATGCATATGAGCTATTGGAGTCTTGCCAGTAGCTTTAATAACATTCTCTACTTCCCCTTTTGTTTCAGACAAGTGCATGTGAATGCCACAATTTAGTTCATGGGATAAAGCAATAACCTTTTCCATATAGTCGTCTGGACAAGTATATGGCGCATGTGGTCCCAATAATACCTTAATGCGGTCATTATCAAAGCCGTTCCAAGTACGGAATAAATCAGCATTTTCAACTAATGCTTGATCAGCTGTGGGAGATACACCTGCTAAACCACGAGATAGTACGGCGCGAATACCCGTTTCTTTTACTACCTCAGCCGTAGTATTCATAAAGAAATACATATCGCTAAATGTTGTAGTACCAGAACGCAGCATTTCAGCAACACCAAGTTGTGTGCCATAACGTACATACTCGTCATTAAGCTTGGCCTCAGTTGGCCAAATTGCAGTTTCTAACCATTCCATAAGTTCAAGATCATCTGCATAGTTTCTAAATAGCCCCATAGCAATATGAGTATGTGTATTTACGAGACCTGGCGCAGCTAATTGACCTTTACCATCTAGAACTTCCTTAGCAGAGTCTTTTGCCTTTGTAACTTCACTATCCTTTATAATGGCAGTAATGTAACCATTTTCAATTTCAATGGCATGATTTTTGAGAACGCCCTCATTAGTTAAGACGTCAACATTGGTAATTAATAAATCAGACATAGTCTTTCCTCATAGGTATAACCGAGCCGTAATAGCTCGGTTATATTTGGTTAATTAATTTACTTTTGTAAGGTAATCGATTTGATCTTGTGTTAAGGAATCTAAATCGTAACCCATGGAATTTAATTTAAGTTTTGCAATTTCTGAATCTAATTCATGAGGCAATACATATACCTTAGGTTCCATATCTTTGCCATTATGTAAAATATGTTCTGCTGCAAGAGCTTGCATTGCGAAGGATAAATCCATGATTTCTGCAGGATGACCATCGCCTGCAGCAAGGTTTACAAGGCGACCTTCAGCCAATACATAGAGTTTACGACCATCAGCCATAGTATAACCTTCGATATTTTGACGAACACGTTCATGACTTACTGCAAGTTCTGTAAGATCAGCTACGTTAACTTCACAATCAAAGTGACCAGCATTACACAAAATAGCTTTATCTTTCATTACTTCGTAATGTTCTTTCACGATTACATCTTTACAACCTGTTACAGTGCAGAAGATATCCCCTACTTTAGCAGCTTCAATCATAGGTAATACTTTGAAGCCATCAAATACTGCTTCAATCGCTTTAATTGGGTCTACTTCTGTTACATATACATGAGCACCAAGGCCTTTTGCACGCATAGCAACGCCTTTACCGCACCAACCATAGCCAGCAACAACTACATTTTTACCTGTTACAGTTAAGTTAGTAGTACGCATGATACCATCCCAAACAGATTGACCTGTACCATAACGGTTATCAAAGAGATATTTACAGTAAGAATCATTAACTGCAATCATAGGGAATGTCAATTGTTTTGCATTTTCTAATGCATAGAGACGATGTACACCTGTTGTTGTTTCTTCACTACCACCTAAAAGGCGTTCTTTTGCATCTTGGCGAGTTGTGTGTAACAAGTTTACCAAATCGCCACCATCATCGATGATAATGTGCGGTTTGTGATCAAGTGCCTTATTAAGAAAATTGAAGTATTCTTCTTCAGTACAATCATACCAAGCATATACAGTTAAGCCCATATCAACGAGACCTGCCGCTACATCATCTTGTGTAGATAATGGATTGGAACCAGTTACGATAACATCAGCACCACCACGTTTTAAAACTGTAGCTAAATACGCTGTTTTTGCTTCTAAGTGAACACTTACAACAATGGTTTGACCTTTGAAAGTTTGTTCTGCTTCAAAACGATCGCCTAATGTATTTAATGTAGGCATAAAGTTAGAAACCCAATCAATTTTCTTGCGGCCTTCTGCTGCTAAATTAATATCTTTAATTAAAGATTGCATAATATCTCCTTTTACTCATACAAGTAGATTAAATAAAAATATGTATGGTTAATCCACTTGGATTTTTTAGTTATTTAGATTCTACGATCTGACGTAGCTTATCAATAGACTCTTCATAGTTCGGTTTTAATACACCTTCTTCAGTAATGATGGCAGTCACTAGTTCATGTGGCGTCACATCGAAGGCTGGATTAAGTACATCAATACCATTAGGCGCTGTTTGAACACCATGTAGAGATGTTACTTCATAATCGTCGCGCATCTCGATAGGAATATCCGTACCATTTTCAAGGGTAAAGTCAAATGTACTATATGGCGCTGCTACATAAAATGGAATATTATGGAATTTAGCTAATACTGCTACACCATAGGTACCAATCTTATTGGCTACATCCCCTTTTGTAGTGATGCGGTCAGCACCGACGATAACGGCATCAATGAGGCCATGTTGCATGGCATAAGCTGCCATATTATCGGTCTCAAGAGTTACAGGGATACCATCATCATGAAGTTCAAAAGCAGTAAGACGAGCACCTTGTAATAATGGTCTTGTTTCATCCGCATACACCCGTTCTAATTGTCTATTTTCATGTAATTTACGGACAACACCAAGTGCTGTTCCTAAACCACCTGTAGCTAGTGCACCTGCATTACAATGTGTTAGAATACGAATATTTTTTTGACCTTCAAAAAGAGTTGCTCCTGCTTCAGCCATACGACGGTTCAAAGACACATCTTCTTCATGAATTGTAATAGCCTCTTTTGTAATGAGCTCTACTACTTCACTCATAGAAGACATGCTTTCAACATGCTCTTTTACAAGAGAAATAACACGATCTACAGCCCAAGCTAGGTTGATTGCTGTAGGACGAGTTTCCTTTAAGGTCTCACTAAATTCATATAAGCTTGTAAGTTGTTCACTAAATGGAGCATCCAAACGACCTGCTTCCATAGCAGCTAGAATAAGACCATAACTAGCAGCTACACCAATAGCAGGTGCGCCACGAACGCGAAGCATTTTAATAGCTTCGGCTACTTGGCGCCAATCTGTACAGTGAACATATGTAATTTCAGTAGGCAATTTAGTTTGATCTAATAATACCAGCGTATCTTTACGCCATTCAATATTAATCATACCTTCTCCTTCTATGTACCATTGTGTATCGTTATAAATGGATTATAGTTTAAACCCACCATATTCGTGCATGCGATTATGCGCATCATAACGAGCATCTACATCGATTGCATCAATAGCACCTAAAATAAGAGATTTAAGTTGAGATGCCATATCGCCCATCATTTCTACCACTTCACCATGTGTCAATGCAGATTCAGAAATACCTGCTGCATAGTTAGTAATCATGGAAATGGTAGCATATGCCATTTCAGCTTCATTAGCTAAATTTACTTCTGGTACATTTGTCATACCTACTGTATCACCACCGAGTATATGGAACATTTTAATTTCTGCTGGTGTTTCAAATCGAGGGCCTTCTGTACATACATAGGTGCCGCCATTGTGAACAGACAAACCTTGTTCAGTACCAACCTTTTGTAGAATGTCACGTAGTTCTGGACAATATGGATTTGTTACGTCTAAATGTGCTACAGGTCGGTCACCACCTTCATAGAATGTGGTAATACGATTTTTAGTAAAATCTAAGAATTGATCAGTCAATACAAAATGACCAGGCTTAAAGTTTTCATTTAAGGAACCTACAGCTGTCGTGGAGATAATAAATGTAACGCCTAATTTTTTGAGTCCCCAAATATTAGCACGATAATTAATTTTGTGTGGAGGAATTGTATGATCTTTGCCGTGACGAGCAACAAAGATTACTGTTTTCCCATGGTATGTACCTTGTACATAATCTATTTCACCATATGGTGTCATTAAGGATTCTTCATGAATATTTTCAAAGATGGATGGATCATAAACGCCAGTACCACCAATTACGCCAATTGCACTCATTGTGACCTCCTATTATTAATCACTCTATCCTTTATTTTCTCATAGAATAGAAAAACAGGCTATAGGAAAAACCTTGTAGCCTGTATTTTTTCAACATATTATAAAGTTTTATTGAATTGGACCTTTAGGAGCAAACATATCTTGTAACTCTTCACGTGTGAAATGATATTTTTCATTACAATAGTGACAAACAAGCTCTGTTACTTCATCTTCTAGAATAGCCTCTTTATCTTCTTCTCTTAATGTCATGAGTACGGCACCAAAGCGATCACGACCGCAACGACATTGGAAATGAATCGGTTCATTATATACTTCATTCACAGTTAAGCCATCAAGAACGCGTTCCATAAGGCCTTTACCATCTGGATTTGCTTTCAAATATTCTGTAATTGGGCCTAATTCATTAATATTCTTTTCTACTTGTGCTAACGCTTCATCTGTGGCATCTGGTAAAGCTTGTACGATAAAACCGCCTGCCACAACCGTATGATAATCTGGATCTACCAATACACCTAAGCTAATAGTAGAAGGTACTTGCTCAGAAGCATATAAATAATAAGCCAAATCTTCTGCTACTTCACCACTTTGAATAGGACTTGTGGAGGTATAGTCTTGTGCTAATTGTGTAAAACGAGTTACTTGGACTTCCCCATTATGGCCTACAGCAGCACCTACATCGAGCTTACCAGCTCGTTTTAAAGGTACATCTACATGTGGCTCATCCACATAACCACGAACTGTATTATCTGCAAAAGCATCTACGTGAACAACTCCTAGAGGGCCATCACCTTTGATACGAAGACTTACATTTTCATGGTTTTTAAAGTCCCCAGCCAATAAAATAGCACCCGTCATAGCACGACCTAAAGCAGCTGTTGCTACAGGCCACAAATCGTGACGTACGCGAGCTGTTTCAACAGTATCTGTTGTTACCGCTAAAGACATACGAACCCCTTCTCGGGTCGTAAAACGTTTTATATAATCCATTCTATCATTCCTTATTTCTAATTAATAAATCATACACACTTAATAGTGCTTTTATAGTATATCATGTCATAGAATTACTTTTCAATAATAGGGAATATATGTTCGTCTACTCTGATTTCAAATTAAAAGAACATATTTTCGATTATATAAAAACACCCAGTATCATGAGATACTGAGTGTTTACTATGTAATTATTAGAATTGATCGATAAGGTTAACCATTTCAATAGCGCCCATAGCACAATCGTAACCTTTATTGCCAGCTTTAGTACCAGCACGTTCGATAGCTTGTTCAATATTTTCAGTAGTTACTACACCGAACATAACAGGAATACCTGTTTCCAAGGAAACATGAGCAATACCTTTTGCCACTTCATTACATACATAGTCATAATGAGTTGTAGCACCGCGGATAACGGCACCTACACAAATAACTGCATCGAAGCGACCTGATGTAGCTGCTTTTTTAGCAATTAAAGGAATTTCATAAGCACCTGGAACCCAGATTACTGTAATATCTTCTTCTTTTACATCGTGACGCAATAAGCAATCTTCAGCGCCACCAATTAATTTAGATGTTATAAACTCGTTGAAACGAGAGCCGATAATAGCAAATTTTTTACCAGTACCTAATAAGTTACCTTCTTGAACCTTCATTATGTTGACCTCCTATATTCCAGTAAAGGAAATTCTTATGTGACGAGCAATTTGTTAAATAAAACTAAATAATTAGTCTTCTAACATATGACCCATTTTCTCTTCTTTTGTTTTTAAGTAGCCTGCATTGAATTTATTGGCTGCAATGATAAGTGGTACACGGCTAGTTACATCGATACCCCAATGTTCTAATCCATGACGTTTTTCAGGATTATTAGTTAACAAACGAATGCTTTTAATACCTAAGAAACGGATAATTTGAGCCGCTAAGGAATATTCGCGCATGTCTGCAGGGAATCCTAATTGCTCATTAGCCTCTACTGTATCTAAGCCTTGTTCTTGCAAAGCATACGCTTTAATTTTATTAGTTAAACCGATGCCACGACCTTCTTGACGCATATAGACTACAACGCCTTTGCCTTCTTTTTCGATAGCACGTAACGCATGATCTAATTGTTCACCACAATCGCAACGTTTAGAACCAAATACATCGCCTGTTAAACATTCTGAGTGAATACGTACAAGAACATCGTTACAGTTTTGAACATCACCTTTAACGATAGCTAAATGTTCTTTATGATCTAAATCATTTTTGAATACAAAGATATTAAAGTCACCAAATTTAGTAGGCAATTTAGAACAAGCACCGAGCTCTACCATATCTTCATGTTGTTTACGATACTCAATAAGTTCTGCTACAGATGCAATTTTAAGATCATGTTCTTTAGCAAATTGTATAAGATCTGGCAAGCGAGCCATATCGCCATCGTCTTTTGTGATTTCACAAATAACAGCTGCCTCTTGTAGACCTGCTAAGCGACAAAGGTCGATAGATGCTTCTGTATGACCTTGGCGAACTAATACGCCCCCCTCTTTATAAACGAGTGGGAATACGTGGCCTGGGCGACGGAAGTCTTCAGGTTTAGCATTTGGATCTAGTAATTTTTGAATTGTATACGCCCGTTCTGCTGGAGATACGCCTGTTGTAGTATCTACGTGGTCAACAGTAACGGTGAAAGCAGTTTCATGATTGTCTGTATTTTTAGTAACCATTGCTGGAATACCGAGCTTCTCTAACGCTTCACGGCGCATTGGTGTACATACGATACCGCGCGCATATTTAACCATAAAGTTAATATTTTCTTGTGTAGCAAATTCTGCAGCAATGATAAGATCGCCTTCGTTTTCACGGCTTTCATCATCAACAATAATAACAGGTTTACCAGCTTTAAGGTCTTGTAAGACCTCTTCAATAGAATGTAATTGTTCGCTCATAGGAACGCTCCTTACTTTATATAAATCCATTCTCTACTAAGAGGGATTGCATAGATTTCTTAGGTTTTTCTTCGGTAGGTTCGCTACCAAGATTCATAAAATGACGAATATATCGACCAGCAATATCCGTTTCTAAATTGACCTCCGTCCCAATATGGGCAGAACCTAGAATGGTTTCGCTCAAGGTATGAGGGATGATAGATACGGAAAAACTGGTGTCCGTTCGTCGCATAATAGTGAGGCTAATACCATCGATCGTAATCGATCCCTTATAAATAATATAATCCATAACGGATTTTGGGGCCTCTATGGTAAAGATAATGGCATTATCCGTTTGTTCACGATTAATGATGCGGCCTGTCCCATCTACGTGACCAGCCACAATGTGACCTCCGAATCTACCATTAGCGAGCATAGCCCGTTCTAAATTGACAGGTTGATGAACTTTCAAATTAGTGAAAGTAGTCATCTTAATCGATTCAGGCATTACATCAGCTGTAAATACACCATTACCAATTGTGGTCGCCGTCAAGCATACACCATTAACAGCAACGGAGTCACCGATTTTTAAATCGCTAAAAATCTTATCTCCCCGTATTGTAATGGCTAAGGATTTTGGGCCTTTTTTAATGCTTTCTACACGGCCGATTTCTTCAACGATCCCCGTAAACATAAGCCCCCCTCCTTCCTTGACGATACGCTTCAATACGAATGTTATTATCTAATACAGTTGTTTTTGTGAAAGTTAACTGCGGAGAAGATTCCAAGCTTTCAAAGCCACGTCCACCTACAGCAGGTGTAGCCTCTGTTCCCCCGATAATAGTATTACCAATATAAGTAACTACCTTATCAAAGTTCATGGTCTCTACAAAAGAGCTGATAATAGCAGAACCACCTTCAACTAACACTGAAGTATAACCAAAATCTCCCAGCTTTGTAAGAATATCATCAATAGATAATTTCTTAATATCTATGACAATATCTGTACTTTTACTTTTACGAGTAGATACTGATTCAACAACAGTAACAAGAGCTCCTACTTGTTCTAACGCCTGTATCCGTTCTTTAGGACAACCTTTAGATACAAATATATGAACCTTGCGAGAATCTACTTCAAATACACGACTTGTGGTAGGCGTTCTACCAAGACTGTCTAATATGATGACATCTGGTTGATGAACTGGGATAGGCTCATTAAGAATGTTTCTATCCAATATAGCATCTGCTAATTCATCATCACTAAGACGACAGTTTAACTGAGGATTATCTGCTAAGATTGTACCGATACCAACGAGCATAGCATCATGAGTAGCACGTAGTACATGTCCATCACGACGGGAGGATTCATTTGTAATCCATTGGGATTGACCTGTATATGTTGCAATCTTGCCATCTAAGGACATTGCACTTTTTATAGTTACAAAAGGTTGCCCCGTTTGTATATAGGTAAAGAAGTGTTCATTTAGCTCAGCACATTCATCATTACAAACAGGAACTACAACTTCAATCCCCGCTTCTTTAAGGATCTTAATACCTTTACCAGCAACAAGTGGATTAGGATCTGTACTACCAATAACGACCTTAGCTATACCAGCCTCTATAATTCGAAGTGCACAAGGTGGTGTTTTACCATAATGAGAACAAGGCTCTAATGTTACATATAAAGTAGCACCCTTAGCATTCTCACCTGCCTCATTCAGTGCATGCACCTCTGCATGAGCAGTGCCAGCTTTGTGATGATAGCCTTCACCGATTATTGTATTGTCTTTCACCACTACAGCACCCACCAAAGGATTTGGTGAAGTATGTCCTGTGGCTAATTTTGCCAGTGCAATGGCGCGTTTCATATATGCTACGTCATCCACCATATCACCTCAATAAAAAAAGGACTATATACATAGTCCTTGGGTAATCATAATTGCGCACAACAAATGTGCCTCGTCTTTTCTCATCCAGACTGTACTGTCGGTATCGGAATTGCACCGATTCATACCCATAAGGTTCGCGGACTATACCGCCGGTAAGGAATTTCACCTGTCCCCAAAGACTTATCTATTTTCTTTATGAATTAATAGTAACACTTTTATTAGGGTTATGCAAGAATAAGAGTTTTGTATTAAGAAAGAATATCAAATAAAACATTAGGAAAATATAAAACTAAGAATTTTATTCAAAGATGCTATAGTGTTATTTTCTAAACAACTTTAAACTATGTATACAGTAATTGGTGATTTATATCACATAAATACAGAAAAAATAGGTCTAGTATAATTTATATAGTCTTAATAACTATGTTTTATTGATATTAATTATTGAATAAAGGTGATAATATGGCAAAAAAACGAATTTCTGACGTACTTATAGAAGTCTTAGCCAATGCGGGGATCGAACGCATCTACGGTATCACTGGCGATAGTTTAAACTCTGTAAACGATAGTTTACGCCGCAATGGTAAGATTGCCTTTGAACATGTACGACATGAAGAAACAGCAGCCTTTGCTGCAGGTGCAGAAGCATCCTTAACTCATAAATTAACTGTATGTGCTGGTAGCTCTGGCCCTGGTAACTTACACTTGATCAATGGTCTATTTGATTGCCATCGCAATCGTGTTCCAGTATTAGCTATTGCCTCTCATATTCCTCAATCTGAAGTAGGCTTGAATTACTTCCAAGAAACACATCCAGAAAACTTATTCAAAGAATGCTCTTGTTTCTGTGAACTCGTATCCAATCCTAAACAAATGCCTGAAATTCTATTCCGTGCTATGAACGCAGCTGTAGGTAACCAAGACGTTGCTGTTATCGTTCTTCCTGGAGACGTTGCAGTTATGGAAATGGAAATTGATGAATTACCTGTATGGAACCCACCTCGTCTACCTCATATCGTTCCACAACGCGATGATATTGAAGAAATGGCAGCTCATCTAGAAACTGGTAAACGCATTACACTCTTCTGTGGTGCAGGCTGTGAAGGTGCTCATGATGAAGTTGTAGAATTAGCAAAGCGCTTACAAGCACCTGTAGTACACGCTTTCAGAGGTAAGGAATGGGTTGAATGGGATAACCCATATGATGTTGGTATGACTGGCCTTTTAGGCTATACCTCTGGTTATCGTGCTATTGAGCAATGCGATACACTCGTAATGCTTGGTACAGACTTCCCGTACCGTCCATTCTATCCAGAAAATGCGAAAGTAATCCAAGTGGATAGAGATCCTAGTGCGTTAGGTCGTCGTGTTCCTCTTACACAAGGTATTATTGGTACTGTAAAAGATACATTAAAAGAATTGTTACCTCTTGTTGGTCAACGCGGTGATACTGAATTTATCGACACTGTACGCAAAGCATATACTAAATTTAGAGATGACTTAGATAGCTATGCGGTAGCTGAACCAGACGGTGTCGCAATTCACCCTCAATACTTTGTAAATCGTCTTAATAAATTGGCTGCTGAAGATGCTATTTTTACCTTTGACGTAGGTACACCAGTAATTTGGACCGCTCGTCATTTAAAAACAAATGGTAAACGTCGCATCTTAGGTTCTTATAATCACGGATCAATGGCTAACGCTATGATGCATGCCATCGGTGCTCAAAATGCATGTCCAAATCGTCAAGTTATCTCCCTTTCCGGTGATGGTGGCTTCACAATGATGATGGGCGAAATGTTAACATTAAAACAACTTAACTTACCGGTTAAAATCTTTGTATTCAACAACGAAGAACTTAGCTTCATTGCCATGGAAATGAAAGCCTCTGGCTACCTAGACTATGCTACGGACTTTGTAAATCCAGACTTTGGCAAACTTGCGGAAGCAGCTGGCATTAAAGGCGTAAGCATTACAAACTCTAGCGAAGTAGATGAAAAAATCATGGAAGCTCTTAACCATAATGGCCCAGTTATCGTTAACGTTCGCGTAGATAAACAAGAACTTGCTATGCCGCCTAAAATTGCATATCAACAAGCTAAAGGCTTTAGCAAATACTTGATCAATGCAATCCTTGATGGCCGTGGTACAGAACTTAAAGAAATGGCCAAAACAAACTGGATGAAATATAAATCCTTATACTAAAAATCTGCGAAATTTACAAAACATGCCAAATTAAATAAACTGCAAACTTTCAAAAAGAGGTGTCATCATTTGATGACACCTCTTTTATCTATAGTAATCGTCCTCGTAATCGTCTTTATACCGTATCGCATCAACCTCTGATGGTGATAGTCTATTCCCCTCTTCATCAACATATTCACGGAATTCGTTAAAATATACACCTGGAATATCGGATTCTTCTAACACAGGTACATCCTCAGGCTCAATATCCCAAAATTCAATCTCTACAGGTTGATTTTGATGTTCCACAGTAATATTAGATTTGGTTCTATTATCTTCTGATTTCATTTTTGGTTCTTTAGAAATATTGCTATCCGATGAATTAATTCCTAGAAATTTTAATAAACTACTTATCATTATACAACACACCCTTTATTAGAGGAATCTATTTAAATACTACGCAATGTACCTTTATTGTAGCAAAATATATAAAAATAAGCACTATATCACCTTTTTGGTATATAGTGCTTACTTTATATTTAAGTTTTAACTTGTATTTTATTATGCTCCAAAGAGTGACATTTGTTCATCTTCAGGTAGTTCACCACAGCATTTGAGTTCTTTCATAAGATCAATGATGGTATTAGATACCTTACAACGACGTTGTAAGTCTTTTAGAGATGTAAACGGACGTTCTTCTCGTTCAGCAACGATAGCATCAGCCACAGTTTCACCTAAGGAGTCAATAGCTAAGAATGGTGGCAATAAGGCACCATCTTTAATGCTAAAACGTCTTGCTTCGGAGTGCTGGATATCTACATTGATAAAACGATAGCCCCGTTGATACATTTCCATAGATACTTCTAATGCGCTCATAAGGTCCTTATCTTTAGGACTGGCAGCGCGATCAAGAGCCTTAATACGGTTGAACTCAGTCATTTGCGTTTTAAGGTCCCCTGTCATGATGCGTAAGTCGAATGCCTTTGCACGAATGGAGAAGTATGCTGCATAGAATGCCAATGGATGGTATACCTTAAACCAGGCAATGCGGAATGCCATCATTACATAGGCAACCGCATGGGCCCGTGGGAATAGATAGGAAATCTTTTTACATGATTCAATAAACCATTCAGGAATATTGTTCTCGCGCATTTCTGCTTCAAATTCCGTCGTAGCTTGACCTTGTTTATTTCGTTTTTCAATCCCTTTCCCTTTACGTACATTTTCCATTACGAAGAAACTATGCTTTCTATCCATGCCGCGATGGATCAAGAAGTTCATTACGTCATCACGGGTGGAAATAGCTTCGTTCAACTTACAAGTACCATTTTTAATGAGATCTTGCGCATTGTCGAGCCATACGTTTGTACCATGAGAGAAACCAGAGATACGAACTAAATCAGAGAATGTTTGGGGACGAGAGTCTTCAAGCATGCCCCGTACGAACTTCGTACCACATTCTGGTACAGCCAAGCTGGCTACTTGGTCACCTTGTAATTGTTCAGGTGTTAAACCAATCCCCTCTGTAGAAGAGAATAAACTCAATGTTTTTGGATCATCAAATGGTATAGTTTTTGCATCTATACCAGTCAAATCCTCTAGCATACGAATGATGGTCGGATCATCATGGCCCAGAATATCAAGCTTAGTCATACGACCTTCGATAGAGTGGTAGTCAAAGTGCGTCGTTAATACGCCACTTTCCTTCTTATTCGCAGGATGCTGTATCGGTGTAAAGTGATGCACATCCATATCACGCGGACATACCATGATACCACCAGGATGTTGGCCAGTCGTATTCTTTACATTCGTAAAGCCTTTTGCTAAGTGTTCAAAGAAACCACTACGAGCTTGAATATCCCTTATTTCAGCGTACTTTTTAACATAACCAAAGGCTGTTTTATCAGCTATTGTACCGATGGTACCAGCTTTAAATACATTGTCACGACCAAACAGCTCTTCCGTATATTTGTGAGCTTTTGCTTGGTAATCACCGGAGAAGTTAAGGTCGATATCTGGAACCTTATCACCTTCGAAACCAAGGAAGATAGCAAATGGAATATCATGACCATTCGTTTGTAGCGCATGACCGCACTCAGGGCAGTCTTTACGAGGCAAGTCAAAACCACCTGCATATTCGCCCTTTTCAAAGAATTCTGAATATTTACAGTTAGGACATACATAATGCGGTGGTAATGGGTTTACCTCTGTAATCTCAGACATAGTAGCTGCGAAGGAAGACCCTACAGAACCACGAGAACCTACAAGATACCCATCATCAAGAGATTTTTTTACTAGCTTATGAGCAATGTAGTACAATACGCCATAACCATTGGAGATAATACAATCTAATTCATAGTCTAAACGTTCTTGTACAACGCGTGGCAATGGATCACCATAAATAGCTTTCGCATTTCTATAGCACATTTCTGTGAAAGCTTCATCGGCGCCTTCAATTTTTGGAGAATATGTGCCGTCTGGAACCGGTTTGATATCTTCGATGCTATCATTAATAGCTCGAGTATTAGTAACAACTACTTCATAGGCCTTTTCTTCACTTAAATACGGGAAGGATGCTAACATTTCATCAGTAGTACGCAAGTGCAAATCTGGTTGTTCATCAGCATCAGGATAGCCGCAGGCAGTCAACATGATTTCACGGTAGATTTTTTCTTCTGGTGTTAAATAATGAACATCACAGGTAGCACATACTGGCTTATTTAAAGCTTCCCCTAATTCGATAACTGTTTTATTCATATCGATAAGAGCTTGCTCATCAGGCATGAGTCCTTTACGAACCAAGAACATATTGTTCGTATGTGGTTGAATTTCAAGATAGTCATAGAAGGAGGCTACCTCTAGTAACTCTTCCTTTGTAGCGCCGCGAACAATGGATTGCATAAGTTCCCCAGCTTCACAAGCAGAACCAATGATAATACCTTCACGATGTTCTTCAATAACAGAACGTGGTAAACGAGGGCGAACCTTGTAATGTTCAAGGTGAGATATGGAAATCATCTTATAGAGATTTCGTAAACCTACCATATTTTTTGCTAACAAGATAATATGGTACCGTTTGTCTTTTTCTTTTTTCTTCTTCTTATCTACTACAGGCTCTTCATCGCGAGCAACAATTTCATCATCAATGAGATAGCCTTCTACACCATAGATAACCTTAACGCCCAACTCTTTACCAAGAGCTTGAGCCTCTGGGAAGGCTTGTACTACGCCATGGTCTGTAATAGCAACCGCAGGATGGCCCCATTTTTTTACTGTTTTAAATAAATCTTTAACAGATACAAGAGCATCCTTATCACTCATCTTAGTATGTAAATGAAGCTCTACTCGGGAGTCTGGTCGGTTTTCAGTACGTTCTACACTCGTAATTTCCATAGCCTCGATACTGCGAATTGATAGAATATAATCCTTATCAAAACGATCATCAAAGCTGACGCTACCTTGTACTCTAACACGCTGTAAGCCTTTTAGCTGTTTAAGTAAGGCATCCCCCTCTTCAGGACTGTTTGTAAACTTGATAAACTTAATACTATTTGTATCATCTACGATGCTACCATTAACGATACTTTTACCAGTCTTAGTATCACGTTTATCTAAACCTACAAAAACGCCTTCAAAGATCACACTTGGCGTATCTAAGGTACCCATGATTTTAGAGGTAACCCCTTCAATTTTAGGTCCTAAAATCATGCCTTCATCAGTAGGAGCATCCTTCGGTGCACGACGAGGATATTTGCTATCCCCTTCACTACTTTTTCCAGTAGATTTTGTGGTACTTTTAGGTGCAAAACCTTTGCTTGCTTTAGGTGTACTGCTCACAGAGGCGACAGTATCACTATTACTAGATGCGGCAGCCGTTTGGTTAGAACGAGACACAACAACTGGACTATTGTTGAAATAGCCTAATTCAACAGCCTCTACAAATGGAGCAAAATCATCTTCATCAACATCATCATATTCATCTTGTTGATCATAACCTGCAAAGGACTTGCCTCTAGGGGCTTGATTTTTAGCCTCTTCAGCCTCACGTTGCGCCTCTGCAGCTTCTATCCATTCACCAGCACCGCAGCCACCACCATAATAATAGGTATCTAAACCTTCCCCAGTTTCAGTATCTACCTTCCAAGCAAAGCAACAAGAAGTATCCGTATTAGTTGGAATATCGTCAAAAGAGATATTTTTTTCCTTATACCAAGCAGACAATCTTTCACGCAAACTAAGTAATGTGGAAAATGCAGAGTCCGCTGCTTGAATCGTCACATGTTGGCTATGACAGTTTACATAGAAGGATGATTTCTTATTCTGTTTTGGTACAACACGATAACGTACTTTCATTTTTATCCTTTATACCCACAATAGGTAATACATAAATCTCTAAATCGCCAAATATCGCCCTTGCTGCTACGGCTATCCAAAATAATCTCATAGAGCCCTTTTAATAAGGCTCGTAGCGCCTTAATTGAAATTCTAGGACTCGCCTCATAAGCTAACTTAATCGGATATGGTTTAAATGACGAATCATGGTCCTTACATAGGTTTTGTATAGCTTGAACAGACATTCCCGATTGGCGACATTCGCTGACCAGTAACTGTAAACGTAATTGCCCCTCAATATAGCTCATTGCGCGGTCTAATTCTTTATAGCCGAACATAAACGGAAATAATTCAAGTAATGTATCAATATCTCGTTTTAACAAAGCCTCTTTAAAGGTGAAAATATTTTTAGCTCCATAGTCACTGCCGTTTTCTTCGAGGAACTCTTTGGTAATGACTTTATCACCTGTTATTTGTAAAAAATAACGGTCAAATTCGGTTCTCATAAATGAAACCGGTACATCTTGCCATAAATCGATGAGATGAGCTACATATTCCTGTGCATCAGGTGTCATTTTAAAACCATTAGACGTACAGTATTGACGTATCCACATCACAAGGTCTGCTCCTTCAAGGCGCTTACATTGATAATTAGGTATTTTATCTAAAATCTCTTTATTTTGTTTGATCCGTTTATCAATCATATCATGATAGATTAAAATGATAGGATTATCCCCATTATATTCCATGATGAGCTCATACAATGGAACCCAGGCATCACTATTCTTACCACTTTTACGAATAATAGGTAAATTTACTAAACAGAATACCTTTTGATCACCAAAAAGAGAGTCTTCACATAGTTTTTCACTTATCTTCTGTGGTCCAGCTTCATCGTCTAATACAGTTACAGGAAGGTCAGGATAGGCACTCAAAAATTTACGTTTTTCTTCTTCAATTAATTGTGGCTCATCGCCATAAATGAGTTGAATATGTGCCATAATTCCTCCTTTCACAGATACATATCTTTAATATAACTGTACCCCATTATATACATGTGTTCTGATGATGGATCCACATCTCGTAGCGCACCATGAGGACTACTAAATAAAACAGTATTATCTGGTAATATGCGACCGATGTCGTTCATTATACTAGATCGACTCGTAATAAATAATGTATTAGTCTTATCATTTAATTTTAGATTTTTTTCTCCTCTTTGTCCATTATATACATCGATTTCTTTCATACTATTTTTATATATTGTTTTTGCAGATCCGTTACTATGAAAGTAGTCTACTTTTACAACTTTGGGATTGACACCATATGCTCGTATAGCTTGATTGATAAGCCTTTCATTAGGTGTAGTTTTAATATGGTCTGGCGCATCAATTAATACATAGGCCCCTTCGTGATTGGGTTCAATGCAAAGTAATACATTACACTGCTTCATAGGAATATAGTGAACCAATGCATCCTTATGATAATGTGTCACATAATATGAAGCACCAAAGGTTGTGACCATAAAAACTAAACATAACACTATATAAACAGTATACCTTTTTCTATGGGTTAAAAAGTACGTAAATACACCTAATAGAACCAAATACAAATAAGCACAATAGGGATGCATCATCCCTAGCCAAAGTAAACTGACACTACGACCTAATACATGATTTAAATATAACGATATACGTAATAATGTATCTATCAAAGACCATAGAAACGATATAGGCATAACATAGGTAATAACAGTACTTATAAAGATTAAAATGATGGATGCATCTAATATAGGTGCTACTATACAAGCTGCTAACAAACTAGCAATACTGATATAGTGAAAGTAATAGAGCTGTAGTGGTAAAATAAGCAACTGTGCCGACACACATAATACAAGGGGTGTTTTAATCCATTTTGGTAGCCATTGAATACGTTCATATAATACTTTTCCCCATATGAGCAATCCATAGGTCGCACCAAACGATAGCTGAAAGCTTACATCAAATACAGAAAAAGGATCATATACTAGACATAGAATAGCGCATATACATAGCGCCTGCTTAGCTTGATATAGTCGCCCTTTTACATAGGCCATGCACATGAGTATGCTCATCATTGTAGCCCGTACAACAGGAGCATCGCCACCAACGACACCACAATACATGATAGCCAGTAAAATCCCCATAATCAAACTGGTTCGTTTTCTTAATTTAATAAGTCGTCCAAGTCCATATACCAATGCTAATAAGAGAGCAATATGCGAACCTGATATAGATAGAATATGGATAAGTCCTGTATAGGAAAAATCCTTCATTGTATCTTCTCCTAGCTCACTATAATGGCCACCTAAAGCTAATGCTTGTGCCAATACTTGTTGTGGCCCCTCTAAATGATGAGCAATAGTTTTATCTATAGACGCTTGTATTGATCCAAAACTAAATAAGAGTTTCCTATATAGTTTTTCAGAAAAGGTTTCTTTATAGCGAAATGCTTGTAAGTCTTTATTACTAGCCACTCGGTATATACCATCATAGATACGTCCTCGAGTATTGGCACTCATATAGCGGCCGCGAAGATTAATACGACCTTCCTCTTCGATAAGAAATAAAGGCTTTGGTGTCCCTTCAATAATAGCTTGTTCCCCTAGTCGTATGGGATACTTAGTAGTAGATACCTTTGAATATACCTGTAACCTCCCCTGTGCCTTAATATAATTATTTTTTGCAGTATTTTTATATGGATGTAAGCCATGGACTTCAATAGTATATTTGTAATACTCCTGTCCGTTCAAACTTATCCTTTCAGGCGCAGTTACAACCGTACCAAGATATTCGCCTTCTTGCTGCAAATAATATGAAGTATAACTATTAAAATGTATAATCCGTAAATCTGTTTGATAATACGATAGTCCTATAAAAAGGGACACTAAAACTATTAACTTACCAAGTGAGCACCACCAATCAGACGATTGTAAGGCTTTAAAAACACTGACACCTATAATGGCTATCCCTATAGCAAAGATGTAGTGCATTTGATTGAGTACAGGAAAATAATTTCCATACCCTAGTATTGTTCCTATAATGATAGATCCTAATATAACATGTGCCCATTGACTATGAGTCAACACCATTTGTGTAGGACTTAAAATATCTGCATCTAGAACCACTCTGTCATGATTATTATTCCCATGATTAAATTGTAATTTTATCTTTAATTTTCTTAAATACGCCGTCACCAATTCCCTTCACCCCCTTGATACCTTCAACAGATGTAAAGGGGCCTTTTTGTGAGCGATATTCCTCAATTCTTTTAGCCATAGCAGGTCCTATCCCTGGTAGAGCATCTAATTCCTTTGCCGTTGCAGTATTGATATTTATCTTATTACCATGCAATAACACTTCAGGATTGCCGTGAAAGTTAAATATTACGTGGATATGATCACCTGCTACAACTGGCTTGGCCATATTGATAGACTCTACATCTGCATACGGTAATAGTCCTCCTGCTAGCTTAATAATATCGCCTACTGTAGCAAAACTTTCAAGCTCATATAAACCAGGAGATACAACAGCACCTGTTATATAAGCGATAGGTTTATTAGGCTGTTCTTCTACTGAAGATATAGAAGAATTTCCATCTATCCCCCCTTCAGCAAGGACAGAATCGCTTTCATCTGTTATAATAGGCCATAGGAAATAAATTCCTACTAAAATACATAGGATTAATATAATTATCATATAAGGCTTCAATTTACCTTTCATAGTGCACCTCCTACTGAAGAATTTCCCTATGAAAAATAAAACTCCTACCACTGACTCTATTAGTCACACCAGCAGGAGTTTATCAATTGATGTCGAATAAAAGGAGAATTTATGAATCAAGATACATTAAAAAAATATGCCCATACATTGCTAAAATACGGCGTAAATTTACAACAGGATCAAACATTAGTTATTTCTGTTGATGTAGAAAATAAAGATTTTGCAGTAATCGTTACTGAGGAAGCATATGAACTAGGTGCTAAGGAGGTTGTTCTTAACTGGAGATGTTCCCCTATTGCCCGTCAACGTTTATTGCATGCTAACGAGTCTGTTTTAGAAAAACCAGCTAACTGGATTCCTGAATTCTACAAGCAGTACATCGATGAAAAGGCCGCCTTCTTATCTTTAATTAGTGCTAATCCAAAAGCCTTAGAAGGCATTCCAACAGATCGTATTTCCTTACAATCTCGTAATTTGAATAAAGCATTGTCCTTCTATCATACAGCTATCATGAACTCTTCTGTTACATGGTGTGTTGCCTCTGTACCTACAGTTCTATGGGCAGATCTACTTGGCTATGAAGGTACGGACGAAGAAAAAATCGACCAATTGTGGGCAACATTATTAAAACTTTGTCGCATTGAAGGTATCGAAGCAAAAGATACATATCGTCATCACATGGCAAAATTGCGTCACCGTTGTGAAGCATTGAATAAATTAGACTTAAAGGCATTGCGTTATACTTGTGAAAATGGTACTAACCTCCTATTGGAATTACCAGAAGGCCATATCTGGCTAGGTGGTGAAGAATCCTCTAAAGATGGTACTATTTTCAATGCTAATATTCCTACAGAAGAAGTTTTCTCTGCTCCTCAATATAATGGTGTAAATGGCGTTGTGCACAGCACAAAACCTTTAATATACCATGGCAACACTATTTCTGATTTCTCCTTTACATTCAAAGAAGGTAAAATTGTAGAATACACTGCCAAAGAAGGTTATGAAGTTCTAAAAGAATTAGTAGAAACTGATGAAGGTTCTCAGTATCTCGGCGAGGTTGCCTTGGTTGATCACTTCAGCCCAATTAGCCAGTCTAACCAAATCTTCTACGAAACATTATTTGATGAAAATGCGTCCTGTCATTTAGCAATTGGTGCATCCTATCCTACATGCCTAAAAAACAGCGATGGTTTATCTGAAGAAGAATTAAAGGAACGCGGCCTTAACCACTCCTTGACACATGTGGACTTTATGATTGGCCATGAACGGATGAACATCAAGGGCTACACTCGTGACGGTCAAGAAGTAGACATTATGATTGATGGTCGTTTACAAGTATAATTTAGGTATACAATCTAACATAGTAAAAATATAGAAAAAGCTCTTATCGATTTTTAATAGATAAGAGCTTTTCTTGTAATATTATTGTTTTATACTTTATCATACGGTAATATGTAAAGTACGTCCTGTAGGTTTATATTCAATAATTTCTACACCTGCTGTTTTTAGCATCCTCTTAGATGCTTTTACTTCTTTTGTATCCTTATAGAGATCATCGCGATAAATAACGGCCTTAATACCACTTTGAATGATGGCTTTTGCACATTCATTACAAGGGAATAGTGTTACATATATTTTAGAACCTTCTAAAGAACCGCCCCGATAATTAAGTATGGCATTGAGTTCGCTATGTACAGTATAAAAGTATTTATTATCATCTGCTGTATCGCGTTCCCATGTGAAATCATCATCACTACAGTTTAAAGGCATACCATTGTAACCAATGGATAAAATTTTATTGTCATTGCTTACAATACAGGCACCTACTTGTGTATTAGGATCTTTAGAACGTTGTGCTGCCAAAATGGCAACGCCCATGAAGTATTCATCCCAGGAAATATAATCGCTACGTTTTGCCATAATTACCTCACTATAAAATAAGCCCCCTTCTACCTATGTAGTTGGGGGCTTACTGTATTAAACGAATAGAATATCGTTATTTAACAACGATATTTACAAGTTTACCAGGAACATAAATAACTTTTACAATATTTTTACCTTCTGTAAACTCTTGAACACGGCTAGATTCTTTAGCCAATGTTTCTAATTCTTCTTTTGTAATATTTACGGAAACAGTAAGTTTATCACGAACTTTACCATTTACTTGTAATACTACTTCTACTTCATCTACAACAAGAGCCGCCTCTTCATATACAGGCCAATTTTCAGTGTGGATGGATGTAGTTTCACCCAATTCATGCCACAACTCTTCTGTCATATGAGGAACGAATGGTGCTAAAAGAAGTAATAAGGAATGAGTCAATTCATTAGCTAAAGCGCTATTAATTGTATCAGCTTTGTCCTTATGAGCGTACATAGCATTTACAAGTTCCATGATGGCAGAAATAGCAGTATTGAAGTTGAAGTTGTTATCGAGGTCTTCTGTTACCTTCTTGATAACACGGTGCAATTCACGACGCAATGCAAATTCGTCTTTTGTAAGTTCACCAGTTACGTTTTTCTTAGCTTCTTCGTTGTATGCATCAACAATACGCCATACACGACCTAAGAAACGGTAAGAACCTTCAACACCTTGGTCAGACCAATCAAGGTCACGATCTACAGGCGCTGCAAATAGAATGAACAAACGTGCAGTATCAGCACCATAGGTATTGATAATTTCTTCAGGAGAAACTACATTACCTTTGGATTTAGACATCTTGCTGCCTTCTTTAAGAACCATACCTTGTGTCAACAAACCACGGAATGGTTCGTTAGCTTCGATAAGGCCTAAATCATGAATAACTTTCACAAAAAATCTAGAGTACAACAAGTGCAAGATAGCATGTTCAATACCGCCGATATATTGATCAACGTTCATCCAGTAATTAGCGATTTTTTTATCGAATGGAGCTTGGTCATTTTTAGCATCTGTATAGCGCAAGAAGTACCAAGAGGAATCGATAAATGTGTCCATTGTATCTGTCTCACGACGTGCAGGACCACCACATTTAGGACATGTAGTATTTAAGAAGCTTTCAGATGTAGCCAATGGAGATACGGCACCAGATTCAAATTTAACATCCTCTGGCAAGCGTACTGGCAACTCTTCTTCAGGAACGAGTTGTTCACCGCATTTTTCACAATATACTACAGGAATTGGCACGCCCCAATAACGTTGACGAGAAATCAACCAGTCGCGAAGGCGGAAGTTTACTTTACCTTCACCAATGCCGCGTTCATTAAGAGCAGCGGTAATATTTTTACGAGCCTCTTCAGATGTTTGGCCGTTATATTCACCAGAGTTAACTAGAATGCCATCTTCATGGTACCATTCTTGCCATTTTTCAAGGCTATATTCTTCGCCTTTCCGAGCTACAACTTGTTTGATTGGCAAATCATATTTATGAGCAAATTCCCAGTCACGTTCATCATGTGCAGGGGAACCCATTACAGCGCCAGTACCATAGTCTACTAATACATAGTTAGCAATCCAAACTGGAACTTGTTCGCCAGACATAGGGTTTACTGCATAGGAACCAGTGAACATACCTTCTTTAGGTGCATCTGTAGATGTACGGTCAATATCGCTCATATTGCGCATACGCGTAATAAAAGCTTCTAATTCAGCTTTATTAGGAGCATTTTCAATAAGGCGTTCTACATATGGATGTTCAGGAGCCAATACTACATAGCTTACGCCATAAATAGTATCAACTCGTGTAGTATACACAGATACGCGTTCATTAATGGATGGAACTTCGAAGGAGAACTCTGTACCTTCAGAGCGACCAATCCAGTTCTTTTGCATCAATTTAACACGTTGTGGCCAGTGATCAAGAGTGTCTAAATCAGTTAACAAGCGATCAGCATATTCGGTAATACGCAAGAACCATTGAGACAAATCTTTTTTCTCAACTGGGTTATCACAACGCCAGCAAGCACCGTCGATAACTTGTTCGTTCGCCAATACAGTATGGCACGTTTCACACCAGTTTACTTTAGCTTCTTTTTTGTATGCTAAGCCTTTTTTATAAAATTGTTGGAAGAACCATTGAGTCCATTTGTAATAATCTTCTTTACATGTTGCAACTTCACGGTCCCAATCATAGGACAAGCCAAGTGCTTTTTGTTGCAATTTCATGTTCTCGATATTGTCCAATGTCCATGTTTTAGGTGCAATACCATGTTTGATAGCCGCATTTTCTGCAGGCATACCAAAGGAGTCCCAGCCCATTGGATGCAACACATTAAAGCCCTTCATTTTTTTGAAACGAGCTACTACGTCACCAATGGAATAGTTACGCACGTGACCCATATGTAAGTTACCAGATGGGTACGGAAACATTTCTAATACATAGTATTTTTCTTTAGATTCATCATATTCTGTTTTAAATGTATGGTTATCATCCCAATACTTTTGCCACTTTTTCTCAATATCTTGGGCTACATATTTTTCATTCATGTAGGGGCCTCCTCATATAGTCAACCTCATTAGTTGCCGTTTTATAATCAATATTTTTATTTTACTACGTACTATGAAAGCAGTCAAACTCTAGCGTTTTACTACTTGTACAGATTTTGATAAGCGTTTTTTCTCTGCCTTAGCTTCCTCTGCTTGACGTTTTTTCTCCGCTTTAGCTTGTTCAGCTTCTTCCTTAGCTTTACGTTTAGCTAATTCTTTTTCCTCTTTAGCCTTCCGTTTCGCTTCTGCCTTAGCGGCTTTTGCCTTTTCTTTTTCCTCTAGGCGTAATTTATATTGTTCTAGCTTAGTTAATGGTTTTGTTTCTTCTACTACAGGTTCAGGAGTAACTACAGTAGCGGATTTTGGAATACCACGTCCTAAGTCTTTTTCTTGAATCATAGCAATAGTGGATTCGTCTTCAAAGCCTTTACGCCATGCAGCAAAACCACCAAGTTGTAACTCTTTTACAAGATCTAGCTTCAAACCTAAAGACGTATTATCTTCAAACCAAATACGGTCAGAACCAGAACTAGTTGGGATGGATAAATAATATAATTTTAATCTATCATCCCATGTCATTTTATCCTTGTAGTTTGCAAAATAATTGCCCGTATTTTTCATAGCCAATGTTTCGCCTTTAGCATAGCCATTTGTATCATGCCATAAGCGCATATAGAATGGCACACCTAGTACTAGTTTTTGGGATGGCACTTCAGAAAGCATTTTTTCTGTATGATTGCGAACCCATGGATAACTTGCTACAGGACCTGCTGTCGTACTCTTAGCCCATGTTTCATCATAAGCCATGAGAACTACATAGTCTACGGAATTAGCAAAGGCACTACGGTTATATACTAATGACCATTCAGGGCTATCAGAATAACCAGTTACATCAATGGATGTTTTAATATTATATTGATGTAAATGGTTAGATAAATATGCTACAAACGCTGTTAAACGATCACGGTCGGCATAATCAATATTTTCAAAGTCAAAGTTATACCCATCAAAGCCATAAATATAAGCATATTGCACGAGGTTATGAGCATATTTTTTCCATACAGATTGATCTGCTAAGATACCACTAGTAAAGCCAGGGTCGAATCGATTCGTAATCAAAGGCCATACGTGGTAACCTTTACTCTTATAATCGTTAACATAATCAATGCTTACATTAGGACTTGCTTCGAGGCCAAGGCTATGCAATTTAAACCAGCTGGGAGAAATGATATTATCACCGCTAGCATTAAGTTTTGCTTGATATGGAGTTCCCTGTGTTGGCCATGGATCAAACGCCCAAGACAATGGTGTTTGCATTGTATACGGAGCTTTTACCGTAGAAGCTTGTGGTGCAGGACCTAATGTTAATTGACCATTCGTCTTTGTATAGCTCACACCAAGCATAGTTGGATCAGATTCAATATCGACATAGGTCGTGCCATTTTTGCTAGTTGTGGGCAATTTTACAGGTTCCCCAACAGCAGCAGGATCTAAAACGATAGTATTTCCTTGTAATACTGTTTGAGGAACATATATCGTATAGGATGTTTTATATTGATTAGCTTCGTAATGACGCGTAGTATTCGCCAAGAATTGATCAATAGGCACTAATACTTCTGCTTGTACGGCTGTACTAGATAATGCAGACATTACCAAAGCTGTTAAAGATTTTAAAATAGTAGATTTACGAATCATGAACTCTCCTAACTCTAGTCCCCTAAAGGGGATACAATTTCAATCTCTATATTATACCATATTATATAGAATTCCTCTCAGTTGTTGCATGAAGGGTACATGTAATTTATAATTTATCTTATACAATACAAGTTATTACATAAGGAGTTTTATATGCATCAATATCTATTTTTTATAGGTGACTTCCCTATCAGGGCCTATGGTGCCATGTTAGCCTTAGCTATCATCTGTGGTGCCTCGGTTGCCTATGTTTTATTAAAAAAAGATGGTCGAGGATGGCATGAACACATCATCGACTTTTCCATTACTGTTGCCGTAGCAGGTCTCATCGGGGCTAGATTATGGGACGTATTCTTCTTTGATTGGCACTATTATGGCAATCATTTATTAGAAATTCCCTTTGTATGGCAAGGTGGTATGGCCATCCAAGGTGGCGTTGTATTAGGCACCATTGCTGGTTACTGGTACTTACGTAAAAACAATATCGACTTCTGGGCCTTTGCAGATTTATTTGCACCTGCATTAATCTTGGCTCAATCTGTAGGACGTATGGCAAACCTTCTAAATGGCGATGCTTTTGGACATCCTACGGGCGGTAATTTTGGCATTCTCTATCCTGAAAGTACGTTAGCACATCGCACGTATGGCAATCAACCATTATGGCCAGCCGAAATCTGGGAAGGTCAAATCGACATTCTTATATTTGTAGCTCTCCTTTTATTTAGCTCCTTTAAACATGCTAAAGGTCAAGTATTCGTACTATATGCCATTCTCTACTCTACAGCTAGATTCTTCCTTGAATTCTTGCGCGGTGACTATGTAGACTTAACATTAGGCTTAAAATCTGCTCAGATGACTAGTCTTATTGTTATCGTCGTTGGCATTTGTCTATTTATCTATCTAGGCTACTTAGAAAAGAAAAGTCAACCTGTACTTGAAACTACAGAAACAGCGCCTAAAACAAAAAAACGTAAATAATAACAAATAATAGTAAACATATATTATGAATAATAAAAAATCCTTCATTCATGGGTGTCCCATTGAATGAAGGATTTTTCTTTATAAGTCTAAAAACACATATAGTATTGAGCAATTTATGTTATAAGACCAAAGCTTATAAATTTTCTTTAGCTTTTAATGCATCTAGATCTTCTAATGCACGATTAGCAATGAGTGCATTTTTCTCTTTTTTCTTGCGGATTTTTTGAGGCCATGGATCCATAATACCAAAGTTGACATTCATAGGTTGGAAGTTGGAACCTTCATAGTTAGAAATATAGTGACTAAGAGATCCAATAGCGGTAGTTTTAGGGAAGTCTATAAATGAACATTCTCCTAAATAACGGTCCACTTGTAGACCAACCATAAGACCACTAGCAGCAGATTCTAAATAACCTTCTACGCCTGTCATTTGGCCCGCAAAGAATAAACGCGGTTCTTTTTGAAGTTGGAATGCATGGTTTAACAACTCGGGGGAGTTGATATACGTATTACGATGCATAACACCATAACGAACGAATTCTGCGTTTTCAAGGCCTGGGATCATACCAAATACACGTTTTTGTTCGCCCCACTTTAAATGAGTTTGGAAGCCTACCAAGTTAAACATAGTGCCTTCCTTATTTTCTTTACGCAATTGAACAACTGCATAAGACTCCTCATTGGTACGCTTATCCACCAAACCAACTGGTTTTAACGGTCCATAGCGCAATGTATCTTCACCACGGCTTGCCATAATTTCTACAGGCATGCAACCTTCGAAATAGATTTCTTTTTCAAAATCCTTTGGTTGTACTGCTTCAGCCGTTGTAAGCTCATGCCAGAATGCTTTGTATTCTTCCTCTGTCATAGGACAGTTAAGATAATCTGCATCGCCCTTATCATAACGAGAAGCAGCAAATACTTTATCATAATTCAACGATTCTGCTGTAACAATAGGTGCTGCTGCATCGTAGAAGTAAAAGCCTGTTTCACCAGTTAATTCTTTAATCTTATCCCCTAATGCTTCAGATGTAAGGGGACCAGAAGCAAAAATAACAGTACCTTCAGTAGGAATCTCGGTTACCTCTTCGTGATAAACTGTAATATTAGGATGGCCTTTTATCTTTTCAGTCACCATTTCACTAAATAGATGACGATCAACGGCTAATGCACCTCCAGCAGGTACAGCAGTCGCATCAGCACATTCCATAATAATGGAGCCTAAACGACGCATCTCTTCTTTTAAAAGACCTACTGCATTTTCAATATTGCCAGCTCGTAAAGAGTTACTACATACGAGTTCTGCAAATTGATCTGTTTGGTGCGCAGGAGAGCTCTTAACGGGGCGCATTTCATATAAGTCAACATGAATCCCTCTGTTGGCAAGCTGCCATGCTGCCTCAGAACCAGCTAGACCTGCACCAATAACAATAACATTTTTATTATTCAACTGTTGTTTCCTCGTTAGCTTTGCTAGACTTCTTAGATTCTTTTACAGTTTCTTCACTAGCTTCGCTCTTTTTCTTTCTAGTTTTCTTTGGAGGTCGAGTTGGACACGTTTCATTGGAACAGAATTTCTTAGTCGTCCCATTTTTATATGTCTTTTCAACCATAATAGAACCACAAGTATCACAGAATTCATGGGTTGGTTTATCCCATAATGTGAAATCACATTGTGGATAACGGTTACAACCATAGAACAAACGTCCTCGACGAGACTTACGTTCTACGATTTCTCCTTCTTTACATTTAGGGCAAGTTACACCTGTCCCTACCGTAATAGGTTTAGTATTTTTACATTCTGGGAAGTTAGAACATGCAAGGAACTTACCATAGCGACCAAATTTATATACCATTGGGCTATGACAGAGTTCGCACGTTTCATCACTTTCCATAGATGCAATTTCGATGCGATCCACATCGCTCGCATCCTCTAGCTCTTTAGCGAATACTTCATAGAAATCAGACAATACCTTTAGATACGTATCCTTACCTGATGCAATAGCATCAAGTTCTTCTTCTAGATCGCGAGTAAAACCTGTATTGATGATTTTTTCAAAGTACGCGATCAAGAAATCTACCACTACAAAGCCTAACTCTGTAGGAACAAATTGTTTATTCGTATTTTCTACATAGTTACGACTTACGATTGTATCAAGAATTGGAGCATATGTACTTGGACGACCAATACCGAGCTCTTCCAATGTTTTGATGAGGCTCGCCTCAGAGTAACGTGGAGGTGGTTGCGTGAAATGTTGTTCAGGCAATACCTGTACAGTATGAGCAGCATCATTCTTTTTAAGCGCTGGCAATTGAGGAACATCCTCTTTTTTTGCATCTTCATAAACAGCACTAAAACCTGGGAAAATTACCCGAGAGCCTGTCGCTTTAAATGTGTAGTCATCATGAACAGTCAATTCAATGGTAGTGGATTCATTTTGTTGAGGTGCCATTTGGCTCGCCATAAAACGATTCCAAATCAACGTATATAATTTTAGCTCATCACGACTCAAGAATGGTTCTACCATTTTTGGTGTTAGCTCTAATGATGTAGGACGAATCGCTTCATGGGCATCTTGAGCAGAACCTTTTGCACCGTACATATTAGGTTTAGATGGATAATAATCTTCACCATAGTTACGAAGAATATAATCCTTAGCCATTGCTTGCATCTCTTTAGAAATACGCGTAGAATCTGTACGCATATATGTAATCAAACCTACATGACCATAGGAGCCGATTTCTAAACCTTCATACAAATGTTGAGCAATCATCATGGTACGCTTTGCACCAAAGTTCAACTTACGAACGCCATCCTGTTGCAACGTTGATGTTGTAAATGGTGGTGCGGCCTTACGAGAGCGCTTACGCTTTTCCACATTAGTTACCACTGCATCGGCACCGCCTATGGCATCGACAACGGCTTGTGCATCCTTTTCAGTAGTAATATCGATTTTCTCACCTTTAATATGAGTTAATTCAGCTGTGAAAGCCTCTTTTTTAGGCGTTTCAAAATTGCCTTCAATAGTCCAATATTCTTGTGGTACAAAGGCTTGAATTTCTCGTTCGCGTTCACAGATGAGACGAACAGCAACGGACTGTACACGACCTGCACTAAGGCCCTTACAAACCTTTTTCCATAATAGTGGACTTAATTTATAGCCTACAATACGGTCTAACACACG
>CAKPSA010000005.1 GCA_934183145.1 uncultured Veillonella sp. | reverse complement strand
GCAGATAACGAATTACAAGCTCGTATTATCGTTCGTGAAGTATTCCGTGAAAATGGTCTTGATGTAACATTCAATGCGAAACCTATTATTGGTGTAGCTGGTTCTGGTGAACATACACACTTTGGTGTTATGGCTAAATTGAAATCTGGCAAACTTGTTAACTTGTTTAGCCCAGAAGATATGCGTAAAGAATCTGCTAGCTCCTTAGGTATTGGTGCTATCATGGGTCTATTGAAACACTACGAAGCAATCAATCCATTCATCAGCTCCACAACAGACTCCTTAAATCGTTTGAAACCTGGTTTCGAAGCACCAGTATGTATCGTTACATCCTTGGGTACTGATCCTTCTGAACCTAGCCGTAACCGTACAATCCTTTGTGGTTTGATTCGCGATATCGATAATCCTATGGCTACACGCTATGAATTGCGTTCTCCAAACCCTTACACAAACACATATACTGCATTAGCATTGATCTTCATCTCTGCATTTGATGGTATGAAATATGCTATTACATCTGGTAAAACACAAGCTCAATTGGAAGCAGAACTTTCTAAAGAAGTTGGTGAACCAGCAGATTACTTAGCTACAAACCGTGCATACCGTACAGAAAAAGACGTATTTGATGATTTCACTCAAGAAGAACGTAATCAAATGTTTGGTATTGCACCAGCTACTGTATGGGAAAATATTAAAGGTTATCAAAACAACCCTGAATTAGTTGAAACATTGGCTCAAGGTAATGCATTTGCTAAAGACTTGATGGATTCCTTCATCGCATCTATCTTGAAACGTTGGAAACTTGTATTGGCTCACCGTTTAATTCCTAATAATCTTGATACAGTTCGTAACATGGTAGCTATTCATACAGATAGCCGCAATAGTGTAGATGATAAACGTTTTGCAGAAGTTAACGATTTACGTTTCTATCTTGCTAAAGATAGTGATGATCGCAAATCTTTATTCACTCGTTTAATCGATGCACTTAATGACGGTGAATATGACTTAGCATCTCAATTACAAATTGAAATGAACGATAAAATGGAAGAATTAGAAGCTAAATATGCTAACTATGCAAAAAATATCTTCTAATATTGGTTGATTTTATTACTCAAAAAGGGCTCCTACATTTGTAGGAGCCCTTTTATTCATATTAATTCCTCATAAGTTAGTTGTTAAAGCAATTACTCGTTATGTCCTATAAACTTTTCTACTAATACTAAACTACATACGAGTACAAGAATCGCAACAGACCAAATTAAATTATCAAATGCAGATTCATGGTCAATAATTAGAAGTCTTACAATTGCTGTAATCCCAATATACAAAAAGAAATCTAGAGGGAAGTGGAAGTTATTTTTAAAGTATTTTATGATGAGTGCTATAAACTCAAAGTATAGGAAGAAGGTAATTAGTTCTTCAATTATTGAAAAGTATGTACTATATCCTTGAATATTTGCCCACGTAATATAGGCAAGACTTATTATTGTATTGATAAGGTCAATACAAAGTGAAATACCAACGCCTACAAGGGCTATATTTTTTATCGTTAATAATATTTTAGAAATACGAATCCACATATATATTTCACCTACATAAAACTCTAAATACTATACCACATAAAAAAAGACCGTACACCGTACAGTCTTTTTTCGATTACACCACAGTATAATCAACAGAATATCTAAGAATTAGATATCAGCTTTAATTGCTTCTAATGCAGCATCGAAGTTAACTGCTTGAGTTACTTCAGGTACATATTCAACATAAGTAACTTTGTCTTCTTTGTTGATTACTACTACGCCACGAGTCAAAAGACGAAGTTCTTCGATCAAGAAACCATAGTTTTCACCGAAGGAAGCATCTTTGTGGTCGGATAAAGTAATAACTTTATCAACGCCAGCAGCACCACACCAACGTTTTTGAGCGAAAGGCAAGTCCATAGAAATTGTCAATACTACAACATCATCAGAAAGTGCAGTAGCATCTTGGTTGAACCAACGAGTTTGAGCGTCACAAACGCCTGTATCAAGGGAAGGAACAACGGAGATAACTTTTACTTTACCTTCGAAATCTTTTAATGTTTTAGGTTGTAAGTCGTTGCTTAAAACTGTGAAGTCAGGAGCTTGTTGACCTACTTTAACTTCTGGACCAACCAATGTGATAGGGCCACCTGCAAATGTTACTACGCCAGTACGTTTTTCCATGTTGTATTCCTCCTAAGAGTTTTAATTCTAATGTTTGTAAGGATACGATTTGTATCTATGCATAGTATAACACTTACATTACTATAAGTAAACTAAAAAATTCGATATAGTGTTATTATAGATTATAAAAATTATATTATTGGTAACTACTAATGAGAGAATATTGTAATAAACTACATTATATACGTATAGGTGTATTAAGATATATGAAAAAAATGTGTATACTATAAGGAGTATATTTAAATAATGATAATCCTGTAATATAGAGATTTAACTGAGAGGTCCTATGAAACCTATAGAGCTATTTATGCAGTTTTTCCGCCGAGAAGGCTGGGTGTATGCCATCGGATTAACTATGCTAATTGCTATTGATATAGCATTTTTATTTGTACCACAATTCATTGGTAATGCCATCGATACACTAAGTCACAATAAAGAGGGCTTAGTCAATTATATTATTTACTTTATTCTATTATTTATTATCATAACGATTTTAAAAGTTATTTCACGACGTACAGTATTAGGATCAATCCGTCGTATGGAATATTTGTTCCGCGAAATTTTGTGTAGAAAAGCATTACAAATAAAAACAACATACTATGAGGCAAATGGACCTGGTAAAGTAATGGCATTAATGACGAATGATGTTACATCTCTTCGTGTAGCCTTAGGTTTAGGTGTAATGATTGTGGTGGACATCATATTTTATTCTATTGTAGGATCTATTATTTTAATACAAAAAATAGACGGTCTATTAGCTTTCAAAATCATGACACCTGTATTCTTCATCATTGTTGCAATATTTGTATTGGGCAGAAAATTACGTGCTAAACAACGTAGTGCTCAAGCCACTTATAGTGATATGACTGAGTTTGGTCAGGAATTATTTCAAGGTATGGATGTGATTAGAGCTTTTAACCAAGAACGCATTATTTCCAATTCCTTTGAAAAGATTAATAAACTAAATTATAAAAAGAATATGGATGTTGCATTATTAGATTCTGTACTAACCCCTTTAACAAGAATTGCACCGTTTATTTGTATTAGTATCAGTATTTTCATATGTGGGCATCTTGCCGTCGAAGGTCATATGACTATTGGTGAATTTGTAACTATAAATTCATTTATTATGTTAATTGTAGGACCTTTAATTGGGTTTGGTGGGCTCATTTCTATTGTCCAAAAAGGATTGGCATCTCTGGATCGTATTACCGATTTCTTACGTCTACCAATTGAATTAATTGACGATAGTACTGATATATTACCACTTGAGGATATCAATATACGACATTTAGATTTTAATTATGAAAATGCTAAAGGTCACGCATTATCACAAGTATGTACAACCATTCGTAAAGGCTCTTTTATTGGTATTGTAGGTAAACCTGGTTCTGGTAAAAGTACGCTCTTTAAACTACTTATCGGTCTACAAGAAAGTCCAGCGAAAACTATTTATTTTGGAAACCAAGATATATCAGATATACCGTTATCTAAACTTCGGAATTCAATCGCTTATGTGCCAACTCAATCTTACTTGTTGAGCACCACCATTGAAGATAATATTAAATTTGGTAAAGAATTACCTATGCATGCATCTGTAGAGGTAGCAGCCATGAAAGCTGATTTATATAGAGATTTAGGTAAACTTTTACATAATGATTTACATACTCTTGCGGAAGAAGGTCATGACTTATCTGGTGGCCAAAAACAACGCATTAATATGGCTCGAGGTTTTTACAAAAATGCACCATATTTATTATTAGATGATTGTTTCTCTGCGTTAGATGCAGTAACAGTTAACACCATTTTAGATACATTGCATACGGTAAATAATCAAACAATATTATGTATTTCGCAACGATTAGAGGTTATTGATAAGGCAGATAAAATAATTGTCTTTGATGAAGGCCATATAGTTGAAGAAGGTACACATGATGAATTATTAAATCGAAACGGTTTATATAGAACACTTTATGATGCACAGAAAGGAGAGGCGCACAGTGAAAAAGCATAATGTTAGAAATGATTGGGCTCTATTCTCCTATATAACTGCATATATTAAACCCTATTTAGGGATCTTATTAGTAGCAACAATTGCTCTTGCGGGAAATCTTGTACTACTATTATTTAGACCATATCTTACAAAACAAGTCATCGATCTTGGTTTTGCTACAAATGATGTTCATGTCATTGAATATTATGCTGTTTTATATGGTCTCACTATTATTGGCAGTGTGTGCTTTATTTTCATAGAAAATTACTTTTTAAAAAGTTTTGGCCAAAAGATTATCTACAATATTCGACATATTGTGTTCCAAAAAATTCTACATAAATCACATGATGAATTCTATAAATTGCCTATTGGTAATTGGGTAACACGCATTACTAATGATGTGGAATCACTGCGTACCTTATATACCGATGTATTATTGAATTTAGCTAGTAGTGGATTAATGATTATCGGCATATTGGCCTTTATGTATGCCATTAATGTACCGTTAGCTATTATTATGACGATTTTAGTACCTATCATGGGTGGCATTATTTGGGTATATCAAAAGTTTTCTAGAAAGGCTTTTCGTCAAGTAAGACGATCTGTAGCAGCATCAAATGCGAGTATTAAGGAACTACTAAATTATATTGTTATTGTAAAATCCTATGGCGGAGAAAAGGCTATAGAAGGCAGATATGATACAGTTAATAAAGATTTCTTAGAAGCTGGTCTTTTTGAAGTTACTACATTTTCTATTTTTAGACCTCTCGTGGATGGATTGTTCTTTGTAGCTTTAATTGTTATATTTACTACTACAAATTTAATTGATTCTGTAGCTGATGCAGGTACGGTTTTTGCTTTCATTCAGTATATGGATCGCTTTTTTCAACCATTAAAGGAGATTGCAGATAAATATAATTCATTGCAAAGTGCATTAGCTGGCGCAGAACGGTTGGTTCCATTATTAGAAGAAAAAGATAGGAATATGGCTAATGAAGTTCCACAGGAATTAATTCCAGTAGAAACAATCGATTTTGATCATGTTTGGTTTTCCTATGACAATAACGATATCTATGCATTGAAAGACTTTACATTGCATATTAAGTCTGGAGACTTTATTGGCATTGTAGGCCCCTCTGGCAGTGGTAAATCAACATTGTTATCCTTATTAATGGGTATTTATAAACCTACAAAGGGTGTTATCTATATTAATGGAATTGATATTGCAAAATATGATAGCTCTGTACTTCGTCACTTGATGGGCTATGTATTCCAACAAGCTTATTTATTCAAAGGTTCTATTAAAGATAATCTCACACTCTTTGACACTTCTATAGCTCATGATGAAATGGTAAAAGCAGCAAAGCAAGTTAATTTAGATGCCATGATTGAACAATTACCTGAAGGTTATGATACACCTGTAGGATACTTAGGTTCACTATTATCTGATGGCCAAAAGCAACTTTTAGCTTTTGGCCGTACATTAATAAGAAATACACCTATTCTTTTATTAGATGAGGCCACTGCGAATATTGATAGTCATACAGAAAAACAAATACAAGCAAGTATTGAACATATCCGTGGTAGTAAAACAATCGTAAGTATTGCTCATCGATTATCGACAGTACAGGAATCAAACGAAATTGTTTATATTGAATATGGTAAAATAAAAGAAAAAGGTTCTTTCAAAGAATTAATTGACCTAAAGGGGGCCTTTTACAATCTATGGATTCGTCAAAAAAGTGGGAGTTAGTATGGAATTTATCCAATCTAAAGATAATAAGACTATTAAGCGTATAGTTTCTCTAGGACAGCGTAAAAATCGTAATAAACATGGTGAATATATTGTAGAAGGAATTCGTTCCATCCGTGATATTTTATCTAGTGGTGTAGTAAAAACAATTGTTATACGCGAATCTAAATGTAAAGATAAAAATATTGAAGATTTATTATCTTTAGACGCGATTCAATCTATACCTACTTATATTGCTCAAGATCCAATCTTTGATAAAATTGATAATACCGTAAATGGACAAGGTGTAATTGCTATAGTATCTAAACCAAAACATACAATAGAATCTATCTCTATTGAAGATGGCGTATATATTACATTAGATGGTGTACAAGATCCGGGCAACCTGGGGACGATTATACGTACTGCTGTAGCAGCAGGTGTAAAAGGCATTTTTTTGATGAAAGGTACTGTGGATCCTTTTAATGATAAGACGGTACGTAGCACAATGAGTGCATTACATAAAATACCAGTCTATGAAGATGTGACGTTATCAATGCTCAATGATCTGATTGCGGAATCCAATATGTCTACTTATGTAACTGCCTTAGAAAACTCAAAACCATATCATATGGTTACATACGATAAACGGTGTATGTTGATTTTAGGCAATGAAGGAAATGGTGTAACACCTGATGTTATGAATCTGTGTAAGTATCGAATCATGATACCCATGTATGGAGACATAGAATCGTTAAATGTGAGTGTGGCAGCGGCTCTATGTATGTATAAGGCACAAGAACAATTGATGTGCTAATCAAAATGCCTTAGATTATCATTACATATTTATAAGAAAATTTTATAAGTATATCGAAAGTCCTCTACTAGTATACAAGTAGAGGGCTTTTGTATTGATTTTATAGTTCTGTATTTGGTACAATAACATATATCCTTTGTGGGAGAACAAAGTTCTCCCCTTTTTTAATGAAAAGGAAGAAAACTATGTCCAAATTAATAGTAAATGCCGACGATTTTGGTCTTCATAGTGCAGTTAATGCTGCAGTTATTGATGGTCATCGTACAGGTATCATTACGAGTACCTCTCTATTAGCGGGAGGCGAAGCTTTTACAGAAGCCGTAAGTATGGCAAAAAATAACCCTAAGTTGGGCATTGGTGTTCATATCGCCTTAGTAGGTGGGCTAAAACCAGTATGTAATCCATCTGAAGTACCATCTCTGCTTACATCCGAAGGCGTCTTTCCAGAAACATATATCGATTTTATGAAACGAATTTATACTGGGAAGATTAACTATAGTGAATTGCGTAAAGAAATTCACGCTCAAATGGAACGTATTCTGGAGTCTGGTTTGCACGTAACGCATATTGACGGTCATCAACATATGCATGTATTACCAACAGTACTACCAATCGTTATTGAGCAAGCTAAGCACTATGGTATTAATGCAATACGCATTCCAGATGAATCTTCTTTATTCGTCAATTATATGTACTCGCCAGTGCGATTGTTAGGCAAGGTAGGTTTATCTACTGTAGCTGCAAAGGCAAGGCCTACAGTACGCGATAATGGTATGCATTCCACACAATATTTTTGGGGTATGGTAAACGGGGGACACATTAACCAGAAAACGTTAATGGGGATATTAAAATCTGTATCTAAAAAATCAGGTACTCATGAATTGATGATCCATCCAGGTTTAAATAATACGATTTTGGGAAATCAATATAAATGGGGTTATCATTGGGAGGATGAATTACAATCTGTTTGTTCTAACCATACGCGTTTATATATTAGACAACATAATATTGAGCTAATTAATTATGGAGACTTGATATGAGTAAAATGATGAAGAGAGGCATTTTTATGTTTCTCTTACTATTGGCTGTGTCAATTGGTATCATTTACTACACTATTGATCTAGATGCATTAAAAACAATTTCATCATTTAATAGTATTTCTTTATTATTAGCTTTGATAGCTTTAGTAGCAGGCATGTATTTTGATGGCCTACGGTTACAAAGACTCGTAAAAATAGGAGGGTATAAGTTATCCATAAAGGCAGTACTTCGCGTAATTTTTAGTAATTATTTCATGGCTATGCTGACCCCAGGTGCTAGTGGAGGAGCTGTAGCTCAAGTATTAGTATTAAAAAGTTATGGGGTACCCATATCTAAAGGTACCCCAATTGTATTAATACGCACCGTATTTTCCATTATGTTCTTGGTTATAATGTTGCCTTTAGTATTTCTACGCGATGCTATTGAAATTCCATATATCTCACGAGATATGTTGTTAATTTTCGCTGTATTAGCTGTTATTGCCACACTTTTAGGTACATATATCTTACAGACCAAATATATGCGTCAACTTGTATATAATTTAGCACAACGGTTTAAAGCACATAAAACAAGAGATTGGCTCTCTAAGTTAGAAACATTAAATCAAGGTTTAGGATTACTATATAAACAACCAATTCAGTCCTTTATTGTATTTATTGAATCTGGATTAAGTTTATTATGCCTATACTGTATTGCGCCAGCATTGATGTATGCTTTCACACCAGATATTCCTATCATTGATATATTAGATCGAATGATTCTATTAAATCTAATTTTATATTTTGCACCAACGCCAGGGGGAACAGGGCTTGCAGAAGGACTATTTGTAGTATTGTTTAGTACCTTTGTCCCTAATGGAACTGTTGGTATTGTGGCTGTCGCATGGCGAGTTATGGCAGAATATTTGCCATTTTTTGTCGGTATGTATGCAGTATTAACATTGTATGGGCGTCAATTTGTGGCCCAAGAAACTTCAAAAGAACAATAAGGGAGTGTGTGTTCTATGACTAAACCAAAAAAAGATAAGTTTTATCTGGTACAAGAAGATATTTTACCAGAAGCGATAAAAAAGACGATCAAGGTAAAAGAGATTTTAAAATTAGGTGAAGTTAAGACTATTAATGAAGCAGTTGAAAAAATGGATTTGAGTCGTTCTGCGTATTACAAGTACAAAGATTATGTATTCCCATTTTTTGAAATTGCCCAAGGTAAAATTGTTAGTATTTATGTTTCCATGTCTAATGAATCAGGTATGTTATCAAGTGTGTTAAAAGCAATTGCAGAGCGCAATGGTAGTATTTTGACAATCAATCAAGATATTCCTTTACAAGGCATTGCCAACAGTAGCATTTCCTTTGAAACTAAAGATTTACAAGGATCATTAGAAGATTTATTATTGGATATTCGCTCTATGAAGGGCATTATTAAGGTAGAAATTTTAGGCCAAGCATAGGCTAGTTAAGAGAGTAGGACAATTATGACCACTATAAAAATTGCTTTATTAGGTTTTGGTACCGTTGCACAAGGTACATTTAATTTATTGCAAGACAATGCTGAGCTAATTAGAAATCGTACAGGTGTTAATGTTGAAATATCTAAGATCTTTGTGCGTAATCCTGATAAATATAGCCATATTACGCTGCCTGAAACAGCTCAATATGTAACTGACATTGATGAAGTATTAAAAGATGATTCCATTCAAATGGTTGTTGAATTAATGGGTGGCACAACCTTTGCTAAAGATTGTGTAGAAGGTGCCTTAAAGGCCCAAAAAAACGTAGTAACTGCAAATAAAGACTTATTAGCAGAATCTGGCCCATACCTATTAGATTTAGCTAGCAAAAATGGAGTAGATTTGCGCTTTGAAGCATCTGTATTAGGTGGTATTCCAATCATTCGTACATTATATGAATCCCTAGCTGGCAATCGTATTACTGAGCTTATCGGTATTATGAATGGTACAACAAACTTTATTTTAACGAAAATGTCTGAAGAAGGTTTAAGCTATCAAGACGTACTAAAGGAAGCACAAGAGTTAGGTTATGCAGAGGCTGACCCTACAGCAGACGTTGAAGGTTTAGATGCGGCACGTAAACTAGCCATCCTGGCATCTATTAGTTTCAATCGCCGAATCTTCTTTGAAGATGTATCAGTAGAAGGTATTACGAGCATAGATACGGAAGACATTAAATTCGGTAAAGAGTTTGGCTACAATATTAAATTATTAGGTATAGCTAAAGAAACTAGCCAAGGTTTATCCTTAAATGTATATCCTGCATTTATTCCTGCAACACATCCTTTAGCTTCTGTTCGTGGCTCTTATAACGCAATTTATGTTAAAGGTAATGGTATTGATGATGTAATGTTATATGGTCGTGGTGCTGGTAGTTTACCTACAGGTAGCTCTGTAGTATCTGACATTATGGAAGTAGCCAAAAATGTTTCTTATAATGAAACGGGCCGTTTAAAACCATTCTATTATGATCAAAAGAATATTTACTCTCCTGGTAAGATTCAATCTAGCTATTACTTACGTTTAGAAGTAGATAATAAAACTGGCGTATTGGCTAAAATTTCTGCCAAACTAGCAGAACAAAAAATTTCTGTTTTATCCATCGTTCAACGAAATATGGACCCAGAAACTGCAGTGCTTGCTATTGTTACTTCTAAATGTCCTAGATCTTATATTTTAAATCTTATTGATTCCTTTAACAGCTTGCGTTCTGTTAAGTCTGTTAATAGTGTTATTCGTATTATGGAAGCTTAAACTATGAATACCATTCGTGTACAGGTGCCCGCTACTAGTGCAAACTGTGGGCCAGGTTTTGATTGCCTAGGATTAGCATTAAATCTATACAACATCTTTAGCTTTACACCAGATGCAAATGCTACAGAATATACATATACTTTCGAAGGATTTGGTGCCGATATTCTACGCGCTGAAGATCCTAAAAAAAATCTTATTGGATTTGCCATGGATCAAGTTTTTGCCACTGCTCAAGAACCTATTCAATATGGACATATTACTTCTGAAACTTTAATTCCACCATCTCGTGGACTAGGTAGTAGTAGTACGGCAATTGTAGGTGGTCTTCTGTTAGCCAATGCATTAGTTAAACATCCTCTTACTAAAGAAGAGTTGTTGGTCATTGCAAACCGTATGGAAGGTCATCCAGACAATGTAGCGCCTGCTATTTTTGGTAATTTATGCTGTGCTACAGGTTTAAAAACAAAGGTACTAAATACTGTTATCTCTGTTCCATCAGAATTGCATTTTGCTGTAGTTGTACCTGAGGTTATGGTTTCTACAGAATACGCTCGTTCTGTTTTACCTAATCATGTTCCATTTAAAGAGGCTGTCCAAAATGTGAGCCATGCATCTTTATTTGTAACCAGTTTAATTACACATCAATTAAGTAATTTATCCGTTGCATTAGATGATAATTTACATGTTCCATACAGAAAAACATTGATACCACATTGTGATGCAGCTTTTGACGCAGCTAAAGCAGCTGGAGCCTACGGTGCTACAATCAGTGGATCAGGTTCTACTTTAATTGCCTATGTAGATAAAGCACACGTTCAAGCTGTAGCTGATGCTATGGGTGCCGTATTTACAGCTAATGGCATTGAAAATAAAACTTACTGCTTAGAAGCTGATAGTACAGGAGCGTCAATTATCTAGTTTGTGGTATAATTATAGTGTTAGGCATAGTCCATAACTATAATTGGAGGAAACTATGAACAATATGAAAACAACGCTTTTATTAGCGACTCTAACGGCCATTTTAGTGGTCTTAGGTGATATGATTGGCGGTAGAAGTGGTATGATGATTATGTTCGTTATATCCATGGGCATGAATTTTATGTCCTATTGGTTTAGCGACAAAATCGTTTTAGCACAATATGATGCACAACAAGTTACTGCACAATCTAACCCAAAATTATATGGTATGGTAGAACGTTTGGCTAAGAATGGTAAGTTACCAATGCCAAAGGTGTATATCATTCCAAGTGATGTACCTAATGCATTTGCAACAGGTAGAAATCCTAATAACGCAGCTGTTGCTGTGACAGAGGGAATCCAACGTTTATTGACCGATGATGAATTGGAAGGGGTTCTTGGTCATGAGTTAACGCATGTTAAGAATCGCGACACCTTGATTAGTACTATTGCTGCCATGATGGCAGGGGCTATTTCTATGATTGCCCATGTGCTTCAATTCTCAGCTATATTTGGTCGTTCAGATGACCGTGAAGGCTCTAACCCGTTAGAGTTAATAGGCGCCATAGTTATTGCACCTATTGCAGCAGGACTCATTCAAATGAGTATTTCTCGGGCTCGTGAGTTTTTAGCTGATGAGGGGGGCGGAGAAATGTGTCGGAATCCTTTAGCGTTAGCATCTGCCCTTGCAAAAATTGACTATTATTCAAAACATGGTGCATTGCCAAACGCAAGTAATGCAACAGCCCATATGTTTATCATCAACCCTATGGTTGGTATTGGTGAAAGCTTGAGCAATCTTTTTAGTACACACCCTCGAACAGAGGAACGTATTGCAAAATTGAAACAACAAGCAATGAATCCTAAATATAAAGAGAAAGCATTATTTTAATTAATATCTACAGGAGGATATCATGCAAGAAACATTAGTTTTAATCAAACCAGATGCAGTTAAGCGTCAATTAAGTGGTGAAATTCTTAGCCGTTATGAACGTAAAGGTCTTGTAATTAAAGCATTAAAACTTTTACAAGTACCTCGTGAAATTGCTGAAGAGCATTATGCTGAGCATAAAGAAAAACCATTCTTTGGCGAATTAGTTGATTTCATCACATCTGGTCCAGTTCTTGCTTTCGTATTGGCCGGAGATAATGCTATCGTATCTGTACGTGCATTAAACGGTGCAACAAATCCTGTAGATGCTGCTCCTGGCAGTATTCGTGGTGACTATGCCCTAACAATGGATGCAAACGTAGTACATGCTTCTGATTCTCCAGAGGCTGCTGCGCGTGAAATTCATCTTTGGTTCCCTGAATACAAATAATCTCAAGGTTGAGATCCTGTAGCTTTTCTTTCTACATTTATGTATATCTATAGGAGGTAATACATATGGCAAGTAGTGTTTACACAAAAACAGGCGATGCGGGTACTACTGGTTTATATACTGGTGAACGAGTACCTAAATCCTCTTTACGCGTAGAAGCTTATGGTACAATCGATGAGTTGCAAGCATTTTTAGGCTTGGCTCGTTCCTATGCTGAAAATTCACGTGTTGCTACTGAATTATATGATATTGAGCGCAACTTATGGACTTTAATGGCTGATATTGCTAGCTTAAATGCTGCTCCAGTAATTACAGAACAACATGTTAAACATTTAGAAAAGGTAATAGATCGCTTTGATGAAAAGCTTGAACCATTATCTAACTTCGTAATTCCTGGTGAGAAACAATCATCAGCATACTTACATGTGGCAAGAACGATTACTCGTCGTGCTGAACGCAATTTATGGCGCGTATTAGATGCTGGTGAAAGTGTTCACGAGTCTAATTTAAAATATTTAAACCGTCTATCCGACCTTTGCTTCATCATGTGTCGTGTAGAAGAGGAAATTGGAGCTGAATAAACAAAAAAAGCTATGTATTTTACATAGCTTTTTGCTCGTTATAGACCTTATTGTGAAATTGTTTGGTTTAAAACATCATGAGGACTTGGATAGTAGAAGAATATATGAGGAATTTCATAGCGGAATTTTTCTCTTAACAAATCAGAGAGAGTTGTTTCAAAGTTTATAATTTTATCAGCTCCGAAATCAAAATCTTCTACTAAAACCAATAATTGTGGCTCTACTTGTGGCGCATTTTCTGGTAACGCTTCTGGTGGTAGTGGAACATTTACTACTACACGGGCTGTACCGATATACTTGCCTTGTCCATCGTCGATGGCAACACGATAAGTATTATCCCATAAAGTAGCCATCATTTTTAGTTTCATATTCATAATTTCCATAGTATCGCTCCTTTGTTATACTTATAATGATACTGAAATTATAAATTCTTGTATAGGTGCATTATGAAATCCCAAATTATATTGTGTTCCGGTGGAGCACGCAGTGGAAAAAGTGAATTTGCAGAACGGTTAGCCCTTGCTACGGAAGGGCGTAAAGCTTATGTAGCAACAGGACAAGCATTTGACGAAGAAATGGTTGATCGTATAAAGAAACATCAAGAACGACGTGGCGACATATGGACAAATTTTGAAGTACCATTATATTTAGCTAAAGAATGGCAAAATATTAGCCAATCAGCTGATGTAATACTTATAGACTGTTTGACTATGTTTACTACGAATCACATGATGGCACATGGTTCTATACAAGGGCAACAAGATGCTAATGACTTGGAAGAGGCTGTACTTTCAGAATTAGAGGCATTATTACATTTAATAACATCTAGTGATGGCAAAACAGTTATTTTTGTTACTAATGAAATTGGTCTTGGTATTGTACCCGACAATAAGCTGGCTAGATATTTTAGAGATATTGCTGGCCGTGTTAATCGAACCGTGGCAACTGTAGCTGATAAATTATACTTAACGATTAGTGGTGTTACCATTGAATTAAAATCCCAGGAGGTCCATATAAATGGCTAAGAAAATTATGTTCCAAGGAACAAGTTCCAATGTAGGTAAAAGTATTTTATGTACTGCACTATGCCGTATCTTTTATAGAAAAGGTTATAAAACAGTTCCTTTTAAAGCTCAAAATATGGCTCTCAATTCATATGTTACGAAATGGGGAGATGAAATTGGTCGTGCTCAAGTAGCACAAGCTGAGGCTGCTGGCATAGATCCAATTGTTCAAATGAACCCAGTTTTATTAAAACCAACAGGTAATCAATCCTCTCAAGTTGTATTGATGGGTAAACCTGTTGGTGTCTATAGCGCTAAAGAATACCATACAAAATATTCTTTAACGGCTCTTGATAAGGTGAAAGAATCTATCGATTTCTTAGATTCTAATTTTGATGTAATGGTTATTGAGGGAGCTGGTAGCCCTGCAGAGGTAAACCTCAAAGCTAATGATATCGTAAATATGCGCATTGCTAAGATGACGCAAGCTCCTGTATATCTCATCGCTGACATCGACCGTGGTGGTGCTATCGCATCTATCGTTGGTACTTTAGAATTACTAGAACCAGAAGAGCGCGATCTCATCAAAGGTATCGTTATCAATAAATTCCGTGGTGATATTAAATTATTAGAACCTGCACTAACATTCATTGAAGAAAAAACTGGTAAAAAGGTAGTAGGTGTCATTCCTGCCATTGAAAACCTTGATATTGATGAAGAGGACTCTGTAGCACTAGAAAACAAACGAAATAGTGGTACTAAAGATATTCAAGTAGTGGTAATGCAAACACCTAAAATTTCTAATTTTACGGACTTTGATGCATTAAATTACGAACCAGATGTATCTGTTCGGTTTGTTGGCCCTGGTGACGTTATTGGTAAACCGGACTTGATCATTTTACCGGGTTCCAAGAATACACTAGCAGACCTAGCATATCTTCGTAATTCAGGTTTTGCCGATGAAATTAAAAAACTTGCTGACCAAGGTACACCTGTTATCGGTGTATGTGGAGGCAATCAAATGTTAGGCAAAACAATATATGATCCGCATCATATGGAAGGTGATATTGAAGAAATTGAAGGTCTTGGGTTAGTAGATTCCTCTACCACAATGAAAGATCAAAAAACTACACACCAAGTAGAATTTAATGTTTCTAATCTTCAATTTTTAAATGGTACATTTACAGGTGAAAAATTAGTAGGCTATGAAATTCATATGGGCGATACTACACCACTAGTCGATACAGTGAGCCGTTGCTTTACTATCACAAGCCGCAGTGAAGAAGCGGTCAATGTTGTTGATGGCTTTATTGATGGGAATCATCAAGTAATGGGCACATATATTCATGGTGTATTTGATAATGATGAATTTAGACGCTTTATTATCAATCAGTTGCGCGAACGTAAGGGATTAGAACCATTAGATGTAGTATTCCATTATTTTGAACATAAAAATGCAGCTTATAATCGATTGGCTGACATTGTAGAGGAACACTTAGATATGGATTATATTATGTCTACCTTGGGGTAATAGGGGAGATATATGGAACATTTAACAATTTTGCATTGGTTTACAAAGTATAGCTTTGTATGTATACCAATCTTAGCTTTTATATTAGATTTACTCATTGGCGATCCTAATAGTAAATACCATCCTGTAGCCATTATTGGTCGTATCATATCTTTTTTTGAGGCTGTTCTCTATAAAGATACTGATAATGACACAAAAAAACTATGGTACGGCGGTATTGCAGTAGGTTTAATCCTTGTTTCTGTATATATTATTGTATCTTTAATTCTATGGCTTGGTGGCGTAGTTGATGAATGGGTAGAATACGCTCTTGAAGTAATTATTCTATACATAGCTATATCTCCACGCTCATTAGCTGGTGCTGGCTTTACTATTAGCCAGTTAATTAAGCAAGATAATATTGAAGAAGCTCGCAAGCGATTATCTTGGATTGTTGGTCGTGATACAGAAGAATTAGATGAAAGTGAAATTACACGAGCTACTGTAGAAACAATTGCGGAGAATACAGTAGATGGAATTATTGCACCTTTATTTTTCTTTATCATTGGCGGTCCAATGGGCGCAATTCTATATAGAACAGCCAATACTATGGACTCTATGCTAGGCTATAAAAATCAAAAGTATTTGTACTTTGGTCGTGTAGCTGCCCGCTTTGATGATGTACTCAATTGGATTCCTGCTCGAATTACCTTTATATTGTTAATCATTTCTGCATTCTTTTTACGTTTTGACGCAAAGAAAGCCCTACAAATTGGATTGCGTGATGCTAATAAACATCCTAGTCCTAATGGTGGTTATGCAGAAGCACCAGTTGCAGGGGCTTTACATATTCGTTTAGGTGGTTACAACCAATATTTCAAAAAAATGACCTTCCGTGAATACATGGGGGATTCTATTGAAAAATTAAATCGCAACCATATTACACGAACAATTTATATGATGTATTTTACGACTATACTAATGGTTATTATTAGTACAGCCATTACTTATGGGATGAATATATAATGACACCTTTTTTCATAGCATTACAGTTTTTAACACGTTTAAAAATCGTCAATCAAACAGAATGGTCTGTAGACGACTTTGGTAAATCCGTTGTGGCCTTTCCTTATGTAGGATTAATTATTGGCCTTATCTTGGCATTATTGTATGGTATATTATCACCGTTTATTCCGTTGGTTCCGTTAATGTTAATCATCGTTATAGCGGAATTCTTGATTACTGGTGGTCTCCATGCTGATGGTTTAATGGATACGAGTGACGGTCTGTTTTCAGGACGTGAACGAGAACGTAAGTTGGAAATCATGAAAGATAGCCGTATAGGCTCTTTTGGTGTTGTTGCATTTGTATTTGTTACACTTTTGAAATGGCAATTATTAACAGCGATTCCAACAGCAGAATTTATTCCTATGGCTTTGATTATGATGCCATTAATGAGTCGTTGGTCCCTTGTATTGAGTATCCGATCTTATCCGTATGCTAGAAAAGAGGGAATGGGTGCTGCATTTGCTAATTTAGCACCTAAACATGTTATTACGTATAATACACTTTCTACCTTCTTTATGCCTATTGTAATTCTAATAATGGGGGTAATCTTATACACTCTCTTATATGGTGCATATGCTATCTTTTCTATAGCTGACGTAGGATATATTGTAGGATTAGGTGTATTAGTATATGCTACATTAGGTATTTTTCAAATCAATATTATTAGCATGATAATTACCTATATTATCAATCGTTTACTTAATCATTATATTGTTAAGCAACTTGGGGGTACTACAGGTGATACATATGGATTTGTTGTAGAAGTAACAGAAGTGATTTTACTATTTGTATATATCGTTATTTTATCCATATTATCTGCTACAGTTGCGTCCAATACTACTATGTTTTAATTATCAGCTTCCGATGAATTAGTTATAATAAGTACTATTTTTATTTAATGTGAAAGGAGTTTAATGTGACCTATTATGTAAGAGCCCCAGGTACATGTGGGGAATTTCTACAAGGTTCTATTAATGGCCAGTCATTCTTAGTGACCTGTCCTATTAATCGCTACTCCTACGCATTAAGTAATGTAACACATCCATTTTCACAGCAGTATTGTGCATTACAACCTAAATCTGCTAAGGCAAGACGATTAGTACAACGTCTATTGCAAAAAAATAATAAAGACCAATCTTGTCCACCTGTATATGTTCGTTCTGATATTATACAAGGCAAGGGGATGGCCTCAAGTTCTGCGGATATTTCTGTGACGGCTATGGCAACAGCATTAGCCATGAATTATGATCTATCACTAAAGGAATTAGAGCAAATTTGCTTATCAGTAGAGCCTACAGATGCTTCATTTTATCAAGGTGTAACTCAGTTTGATTATATTAAGGGGACCATTTCTCAATCACTAGGAATGTGTCCTCCATTAAAAATCCTTGTATTTGATGAAGGTGGCAGTATAGATACGATATCATTTAATCAACAAGTAGATCTACAATCTAAAATTTTAGAAAAAGAATCAATCATAGAGGAATCTCTTGATTTATTTAAGCGAGGCTTGAATACACATGATATCAATTTAATAGGTCAAGCAGCTACATTAAGTGCTTTTGGTAATCAACGTATCTTATATAAACCAAATTTATATGACTTTCACGATATAGGGAATTACTATAATAGTGTTGGCACAATCATAGCTCATAGTGGTACCATTATGGGGCTCTTATTCCCCGTAGATTATGGTCGCATTGATGATTGTAAGCAAGAAATCATGCGTAAGTTACCAGAGCTGTCCTATGTGGATACAGTAGAAACCACGAATGAAGGTTTAACCTATATTAAACGATAATATATTTAATAGAAAGAGAATCGAATGTCTAAGATACATGGGGGCAATATATTTCAGTTTGCCCATGAACAACGAATTGAACCATATGAGGTAATTGACTTTAGCGCTAATATTAATCCACTTGGCCCTAGCCAACGAGGATTAGATGCATTAAATGATCAACTACGTTATATTTCTCACTACCCAGATGCTACAAATGATGATGTGTTAAATGCTATTGCTGATACATATGGGATGGATAAACAACAAATTGTAGTTGGTAATGGCGCTGCTGAGTTATTATATGCTATTTGCCGGTTACCTGGATATACTGGTGCTTTTGTGCCAGCACCAGGTTTTTCTGAGTATAAAGAAGCTCTTGAAGCAAGTAACATTCCTGTACGCGACATTTTCTATCGATCTCGTGAAGACGATAATGGAACACCTTACTTTGAAGTACCTTATTTAGCATTAGAAACCTTTGCCGCTGAACTTAAAGGTCAAGATGGTCGCATTATTGTATTTTTAGGCAATCCTAATAATCCAGATGGAACATTACTAGATAAAACACATATTCGCACTGTAGCGAGTATGTTGAAAGATGCCAATAGTTTACTAGTTATAGATGAGTCATTCATTGACTTTGTTGGCAATGAGACATTACAAGATAATGACCAATCTATGCGTTCATTAGTCAATGAATTTGATAATGTCATCGTGGTTCATTCTTTCACAAAATTTTATGCTGTACCAGGCCTTCGAATCGGTGCTGCTTTTGGTAACGAAGAATTAATTAGTCAACTACATCAATATATTCCTAGTTGGTCTGTAAATACATTAGCACAAGCATATACAGAGGCTGCTTTGAATGATGTTGATTATATAAAAAGAACAAAGCAAGAATTAAATGAGGAAAGAGCATTTATGTATAATGCATTAGATGCGATAGAGGGGATTACCGTATATCCACCTTCCGCCAATTTTATATTGTTCGAAATTAATCATGACGGCATTACAGCTAACACCATTAATGAAAATCTGAAGAAATATAATATGATCGTACGCAATTGTGATACTTACGTAGGTCTCAATAATCAATGGGTACGTATTGCTATTAAAGACCATGATACTAATATCAAATTAGTAGAGAAACTAACAGATATTTTGAAAGTATAGGAAGATTATGAAGACATTATATATTGTGCGCCATGGCGAAACTGATTGGAATAAAATGGGGAAATATCAAGGCATTACAGATGTTCCTCTAAATGAAAACGGTTTAAATCAAGCTAAAGCATGTGGTGAATCTCTTAAAGACATTACTTTTGACCGTATATTATCGAGTGATTTAAGTCGTGCTTTAGTTACAGCTGAAACTATTCGAGGTGATCGCACTACACCTATTACAGTAGATAAACGATTGCGAGAGCTTAATTTTGGCGACTGGGAAGCTATGCTATTTTCAGACATTGAAGCACGCTGGCCAGGCCTAATTGATGAGATGTATTTGAGACCTCATCTTGTAAAAGTTCCAAACGGAGAAAGCTTTAAAGATTTACAAGATCGAGCATGGGCAGGTCTTGAAGAATTTCTTAATGAAAATGATGAAGAGGAAACACTTTTAATTGCATGTCACGGCGGAACTATTCGAACATTATTATGTAAATTATTAGATATTTCAATTAGTCATTGTTGGAATTTTAGCCAAGGTAATACGGCTATTAACCGTATTTTCTATAATGGTATGGGCGAATATGATCATAATATTTTGAATTTGCTCAATGATACGGCTCATGTTGAATTACTACAAGGACATGTATAATGCGACTCGATAAATTATTAGCTAATAAAGCCTTTGGTAGTCGAAAAGAGGTCCATCAACTCATAAAGGATCAAAGAGTTACCATTAATCGTGAAGTAGCAAGAAAAAAAGATATTCATGTAAATATTGAGTCTGATGTCATTGCAGTCGATGGTCAAATCGTTAATACCAAACAACTTTACTATGTTAAATTTCATAAACCAAAAGGCTATGTTACTGCAGTGGAGGATGCAAATTATCCTGTTGTAATGGATCTATTGCCACCAGAATATATTAAAATGGGTGTAGTCCCTGTGGGAAGATTAGACAAAGATACAGAAGGACTACTATTACTTACCAATGATGGTGTTTGGGGACACTCTATTATCAATGGTAATAAGCATGTAGCGAAGGTTTATTACGTAGAATTCGAAGGTGAGTTAACCGAAGCAGGCATTCAACGTATTAAGGAGGGCATTGTTCTAGGCGATGGAACCCATTGTAAGCCCGCTGTAATTGATATTTTATCTCCTAAATCTGTACATATCATAATTGAGGAAGGCAAATATCATCAAGTCAAACGTATGATTGGTGCTGCTGGCGGCACTGTTACCTATTTAAAGCGTCTAACCATAGGTCATATAGATTTAACTGGTATTGAAGAGGTTGGTTCTGTACAGGACTTAATCCCAGATGATATAGAGGCTTTCAAAAAATAGCATAAAATTCTATTCAATATAGGTATTTTATGGTAAGATTAATTGTACTTTATAGACTAGGAGCATGATTATGAATGGTTTAAATCTGCTACAACAGTATATTAAAGAGCAAGAATTAACAGGCGTCATTTTGATGAGCCCTATAAATTTACATTATTTTGCTGGTTTTACTGGTACAACAGGTTTTGCTATCATTATATATGATAAAGCCTTTATGATTACCGATTTCAGATATACTGAGCAAGCTACAAAACAATGTGAAGGGTATACAGTTATTCAATATGAATCCTCTGTTATGGATACTCTTGTAGACATATTCAATGAACATCATATTCACGAAGGTTTATTCGGTATTGAAGGCAAACAAATGCCTGTTGATACATATGAAACCTTATGTGATACATTAGATGAACGCTTTAATTTTACGTCTATCAACTTTGCTAAACTACGTGCAGTTAAGCGTGAAGATGAATTAGAATTATTGCGTAAAGCAGCTAACATTGGTGATGAAGCTTTCGCCGCATTGCTACCACAACTAAAGGTGGGAATGACTGAAAATGAAGCACGTATTATATTAGAAACAGAAATGTTAAAACGTGGTTCTGAGGAACCTTCCTTTGCAACTATTGTAGCCTCTGGTAATCGGTCTAGTATGCCTCATGGTGTAGCCAGTGATAAGGTCATCGAAGCAGGTGATTTTGTTACCTTTGACTTTGGTGCCGTATATAAGGGTTATCATTCCGATATGACTAGAACTATTGTAATGGGGCCTGCCTCTGAATTACAAAAGAAGTTATATAGTATAGTTTTAGAAGCACAAAAACGTGGCGTAGCTGCAGTTCGCGCCGGTATTACTGGTAAAGAGCTTGATGCAGTTTGTCGTGATTATATTAAAGAACATGGATATACCAAGGAATTTAATCATGGTACTGGTCATGGTGTAGGTCTTGAAATTCACGAAGAACCAGTGGCCAATACTAAATCCGATACGGTATTTACAGAAAATATGATCATTACGGTAGAGCCTGGCATTTATATTACAGGTACTATCGGATTGAGAATAGAGGATAGTGTCATCGTCAAATCTGACGGCTATGAGGTGTTGACACATAGTCCAAAAGAGTTAATTGAAATAGGTATTTAGAAGGAGAAGAGTTAGATGATTTCCAGTAATGATTTTCGTCCAGGTGTAACCGTTGAAATCGACGGTAATGTATGGCAAGTAGTTGATTTCCAACACGTTAAACCAGGTAAAGGTGCTGCATTCGTACGTACTAAAATGAAAAATTTGCAAACTGGTTCTGTAGTAGAGCGTACTTTCAATGCCGGTGAAAAAGTGCCTAAAGCACATGTTGATCGTCGTCGTATGCAATATTTGTACGAGTCTGACGGCGCTTATACATTCATGGATAACGAAACTTATGATCAAGTTGAACTTAACCTTGAACAATTAGGTGATGCTAAAAACTTCCTTCTTGAAAATATGGAAGTATCCATCATGTTCTTCCAAGGTATCGTAATCGGTATCGATTTACCTGTAGCTGTTGAACTTCGCGTAGTTGAAACAGATCCTGGTATCCGTGGTGATACTGCTACTGGTGGTAACAAACCAGCTGTATTGGAAACAGGCTACACTGTAAAAGTACCTCTCTTCATTGAAGTAGATGATGTACTTCGTATTGATACTCGTACAGGTCAATACATCGAACGTGCCTAATACGTATTGATATGTATTGGGGCAAGATCTTTTCATGGAATCTTATTCCCCATATATCCTAACATTTGCACTGTAAGCACTTGTCGTCTATGTAATTATATATAGGGACAAGTGCTTTTTTTGAAAGAGGCCAGTATGACCAAGAAAAATACTGAACTAGAGTCGGGTAAAATTAAGATTAGTGAAGATGTATATGCTACGATTGTCACCATGGCAGCACTTGAGACAAAGGGTATACATCATATGAGCTCCACCTTTAATGATGGTGTTAATACCTTCTTTAGACGTAAATCTGATCATGAAGGTGTAAAAATATCATTTAATGATGAAGGAGCTATTTCTGTTACATTATATGTGTGTATTCAATATGGATATCGAATTCCGGATGTGGCCTTACGTTTACAAGAACGTATAAAAACAGCTTTAGTTTCTTATACAGAAATTGAAGTACAAACCATTGATGTAGTGGTACAAGACATTGTATTTGATGATTTAGTAACACCATCACAGCCTTAGGAGGGTATCTATATGAGTTCAGACAATCAATTAAACTACGGATTAGATATGGATACCATTGATATTGCAGACTCTGTCATCATTGATGTAGCAACAAAAACATTGGCTACGATTCCAGGTATTCATTCTTTAAGCCCTCGCTTTTACGATGAATTAGTAGAGGGAATTACACATGCCTTTGGTCAACGCAGTTTACCAGGTATCAATGTTAAACATCGTAAAGGCTTTATTGAAATCAATATTTATATTAAAGCATTGTATGGGTACAATCTAATTGAATTATCCAAACAATTGCAGTTAGAAATCAAACAAACCTTAAAAAATATGCTTGATCTTGACCATGTTAAGGTAGATGTACATATTGAAGGTATTGTTAAAGAAAAGGAGCCAACTCTACATGGTAATTAAGCGAAATCGACGTGAAGCACGTCAATACGCATTTCAAATGTTATATGCTAATGAATTTCATGCTGATCAAAATGATGTGCAGTTTCCAGAAGGACACATGCATAAATCGATGGATAAAGCCTATGCTAATAGCATTATAAATGGTGTATTATCCGCTTCCGAAACTATCGATGCCACATTACAACCATTCTGTAAATCCCGTAAAGTTGAAAACTTAGATAAAGTTGACCGTGCTATTTTACGTATTGCTCTATGGGAAATGACAAATGAAGCTGACCCTTTAGAACCATCTATAGCTATCAACGAAGCTATTCAGTTAGCTAAGGATTTTGGTTCTGATTCTTCCTATAAATTAATTAACGCAATTTTAGATGCATATAATAAGAGTAAATAATGAAACGATATTACTTGGGCATTGATACTAGTTGCTACACTACAAGTTGTGCCATTATAGATAGCGACTTTCACATAGTTGGTGAAGCTCGCAAAATCTTAGAGGTCAAACAAGGTGAGCGAGGACTACAACAATCAAATATGGTCTTTCAACATACAAAGGCATTGCCTAAGTTGATATCTGAATTGCCACAACTACCAATTAGTGGTATTGGTGTTAGCGGTTTTCCTAGACGTGAGGAAAGTTCCTATATGCCTGCTTTTATGGTGGGGCTAGGATACGGACAGTCTCTTAATCATTTGATGAATGTACCGCTACACGTTTTCGCACACCAAGAAAATCATATTTTAGCAGCACTACGAGAATTAAAAACAATTCCCAGTGAACCATTTTTAGCACTTCATTTATCAGGGGGTACTACGGAACTCGTGTATTGTCATTATAAAGGTGAAGGCATATTTGATTCTCATATTATCGGGGGCTCTAATGATTTACAAGGTGGACAATATGTAGATCGTATTGGTGTTGCTATGGGCTTGCCATTTCCTGCAGGGAAACATCTAGAAGCATTAGCATTACAAACTACTGAATATGATCCGTTACCATCTTCTGTAAAAGATGGTTGGATTAGCTTTGCTGGCCCATGTAGTGCGGCTATGCGACGTATAAGTGATGCTATGAATGATATAGAAAAGTCTAATTTGGCGAGAGCTGTATTCACCTCTATAGGAAACGGGTTAGAAAAAATGATTACCTCTCATTTACAAAATAAACCGGTTCGAACATTAATTGCCGTTGGTGGTGTAATGAGCAATAGCTTACTTCGTCATCGTATGGAGCATTATTGTAGACGTAATCATCTTACATTACATGTAGCACAGCCACAATTTTCTGTTGATAATGCCACTGGCAATGCTTTTGGGGCTGCTTTTTTACAAGAAACTAGAGGGTAATCGTGAATGTATTAACCATTACACAATTAAACAATCTTATAAAGCGCACCTTAGACCGTGAATATCTACTTAAGAATGTCTATGTAAGCGGTACCATTATTAACGCAAAGCGCCACAGTAGTGGTCATATGTATTTCTCGTTAAAAGACGAAGAATCCGCTATTGATGTTACCATGTGGTCTAGTACCGTTATGCAAAAGGGGCTAGCTAATGCCATTCAAAATGGATTATTAGTGACTGTAAAAGCATCTGTTAATTTTTACAATAAAATGGGCCGTTTAAATCTTATTGCATCGGATATGCAAATAGGATCTAAAAGCCCATTACAGCTCGAATTTGATGCGTTAAAACGAGAGTTAACGGCGCTAGGATACTTTGATGACAGCCATAAACAAAGTCTTCCATATATGGCAAGTTGCATAGGTATTGTTACATCTCAATCTGGCGCTGTATTGCATGATATTTTACATGTCAGCGAGCGACGTAACCCACTAGTGCAATTTAAGTTATTCTCCGTTCCTGTCCAAGGCAATACTGCAGGACCTGTTATTGCAAGAGGTATTGCCGCTGCCGATGCTGATCCTGATGTAGATGTCATCATCGTTGGTCGTGGTGGTGGATCTATGGAAGACTTATGGTGTTTCAATGATAGAACTGTTGTAGAGGCGATTTATAATGCTAATACACCAATTATTTCAGCAGTAGGTCATGAAACAGATTATACCTTATGTGATTATGTAGCAGATGCTCGTGGAGCAACACCTAGTCATGCTGCAGAAATGGCCGTACTTCCTATAACGACATTACAAGATCAATTGTCAGAAAAAGAAGAGTATCTACATGAGTTTATACGGTATACATTACAACAGAAACGTACCGATTTAACATTGCTCTTTAATCGTAGATTAGGCATTCCAGCTCTACAATTTCTACATAAACAAAAAACACATTTACAAGAGCTTTCACAGTCTTTAACCAATGCCACAAAAGAACGATGCAATACAGAGAAACATAGTCTAGCATTGTTAGCTCAACAATTAGAGTCTCTAAATCCATTACAGATGATGGTAAAGGGATTTGCAAAGGTTGAACATAAGGATAAACCTATAACGTCTGTTACACAATTACATCCAAATGATGATATACGAGTTACACTTGCTGATGGCTATGTTACTGCTACGGTAAAGGAGGCGCACAAAGATGGCCGCATCACTAAAAAGTTATGAGAAAAAATATAAAGCCTTAGAGGATATTGTTAAACAATTAGACGATGGTGATATGACTATCTCTGAACTTTTAACGCAATATAAGAAGGGCTTAACATTAGTAAAAGAATGTGCAGAAATGCTCGATTCTGTGGAAGATGAAGTACAACAAATTATCGAAGAAGTCCGCATCAGCGAATAAGGAGATTCTATGTTCAAAGACTATTTAGCGTCTAGCAAACAACATATTGAACAATGGTTAGGTGAGGTATTAAGTAGCCCAAATCAAGAATTTAAACCTCTTTATGAATCCATGAATTATAGCTTAATGCAAGGTGGCAAACGAATCCGACCAATCTTATCTAAAGCTGTATTAGAAATGCTTCATAAGGATCCAGCTGATTATAAGGAATTTCTATGTGCTATGGAGTGCATCCATACATATTCCTTAGTACATGATGATTTACCAGCTATGGATAATGATGATTATCGTAGAGGCAATTTAACAAATCATAAAGTTTATGGTGAAGGTATGGCTATTCTAGCAGGTGATGGATTATTGACATATGCTTTTCAGCTAATGACTACTAATACAGCTGCTACACCTCAACAAAAAATTGAGGCCATTCAATGCGTAGCTACGGCTGCAGGCCCTGAAGGTATGGTCGGAGGTCAAGCCTTCGATATGCTTAGTGAAAATAAACATATACCACTTGAGGAGTTAAAGGTTTTACACCGAGGAAAAACTGGGGCTTTATTTAATGCATCTGTTGAATTAGGGCTCATCTTAGGCAATGCAGATACGACTACTCGAAAAGCGCTTATGAAATATGCTAATTGTTTAGGATTGTTATTCCAAATTACTGATGATATTCTAGATGTAACTGGTACAATTGAAGAATTAGGAAAAACTCCTGGCAGTGATATTCGCCAACATAAATCTACCTATGTATCCTTACTAGGTTTAGAGGAGGCTAAAAACCAAGCTTCTTTAGTTGGAAAACAGGCTCATGATGCTTTAAACTCTGTTTCTTATGATACATCTATACTAGCAGCACTAATTAATTATCTTTTAGAACGTACTAATTAATTGTTACGACCTGAAGAAGGTATAAATAATGATTGATATATTACCACAAATAGCACACAACTACATAGCGCAAGCCGCATTTTGGGGTTGGTTTACTGCTCAGGCTATCAAATTCGTATGGCAACTAATTCGACATGGCAAATTTCGTCCAGAACGTCTTGTAGGATCTGGAGGCTTTCCCAGTTCTCATACATCCTTTGTAATCGCTACAACTACAGCCATATATCTAAAAAATGGAGCATCTGATCTTTTTATCCTATCCTTAGTATTCTCTATCGTAGTCATGTATGATGCATCTGGCGTACGATTAGAAGCTGGGCGTCAAGCTCAAATTCTAAATCAAATTGTAGACTATTTTACAAAGAAAAATATACCGGTTGTCATTACTCGTAAAGAAGCCCTGAAAGAGTTATTAGGCCATACACCAATAGAGGTATTTGGGGGATTAATTCTTGGCATTCTTGTAGCATGTATTCAATTTTATTATATTTATAATGGTGTCATATGAGCAGTAAAGAACGTTTAGACATACTCCTTGTTAATCGAGGACTTTTTGAAAGTAGAGAAAAAGCCAAAGCAGCAATCATGGCTGGCCAAATCTTTATGGATACAACATGTATTGATAAAGCAGGAACAAAAATTCCTGTAGATGCTAATATCGTAGTAAAGGGTAACACCTTACCTTATGTTAGTCGGGGTGGACTAAAGTTAGAAAAGGCTATTCAAACGTATCCTATCGATTTACAAGATGCCGTTATGGTCGATATAGGTGCCAGCACTGGTGGTTTTACAGATTGTGCTCTACAAAATGGTGCTGCTAAAGTATTTGCTATCGATGTAGGGTATAACCAATTAGCGTGGAAGTTACGTCAAGACCCACGTGTTATCAACATGGAAAAACAAAATATCCGCACTGTTACACCTGAGCAATTAGGCGAGCTAGTGGACTTCATTTCTATTGATGTTGCCTTTATCTCTTTAGATAAAGTATTACCTGTAGCTACTACATTATTGAAAGATACAGGATCTCTTGTAGCTTTGATTAAGCCACAATTTGAAGCAGGCAAAGAAAATGTTGGTAAAGGCGGTATTGTCCGCGATTCGGAAATCCATAAAGAGGTTTTACATCGTATTTTACACGTTGCTTATGATTGTGGATTATATGTTCATGGCTTAACTTTCTCACCAATTAAAGGTATGGAAGGTAATATTGAGTTTTTAGGTTATTTTAAAAAGTACGAAGAAGGGGCTTTAACCATTGACGATGCTTTGATAGATACAGTGGTTGCAGAAGCTCATTCATTATAGGAGATTACTATGCGTATCGGATTCTTCCCTAATATGGGGAAAAGCAATATTATGGCAGTTCTAAAAATGGCTGCACATATTTGTAAAGATGAAGGTATCGAAGTATTCTTGCCAGATGATCTTGAATCAGATGCACCTGCACGAGTACTTAAGATTCCTGAGACTCACATTTTAAGTCGTCCTGAAATCTTCAAACAAATTGATATTGCCTTTAGTTTTGGTGGTGATGGAACCATCATCCATTTGGCAAGACAAATTTATCCTTATAATGTGCCTGTTTGTGGTATTAACCTAGGCGAATTAGGATTCTTAAACCAAATTGAAGTTCATCAAATGCAAAGTCATATTAAACGTATTGCAAAAGGTGATTATAATATTGAAAAACGTGGCCACTTATATGCATATATTGACCGCAATAATGGTAATGAAGAAGAATTAGTCCCTATCATTAATGAAATTGTCATTACTCGTGCTGAGCCGGCTAAAATGGCACGCATTAACATGTCCATAAATAACCAACATACTCAAATGTATCCATCTGATGGGTTAATTATTTCTTCTGCAACAGGATCTACAGGATATAATCTATCCGCAGGTGGTCCTATTATGAAGCCTGACAATAGATCTATTATTGTTACACCTGTAGCGCCACATCTTATTCAAGGCGTTTCTCTTGTATTAGAAGAGCATGATACAATCCAAATCACCATGCCTGAACGGGAACCTCAATTACATATCTGTATAGACGGTACATTTGATTATACATTTACCAATAAAGAAACATTACATATAAGCTCTAATCCTGTATATTGCTTATTCGTACGTTTTAAAGATCAATGTTTCTTTGGTACATTATTTAAAAAATTAGCCTCTCGTCGTGACGAGTTGTTATAATACTAAAATCTCAAGTGGGGTGATTTTGTGATTAACATTAACAATGCTGTTCAGTTTCAACATTTAATCTGGGATCGTGTAATGAAGCACGCTAGTGTTGTAGTAGATGCAACATGTGGTAATGGGCATGATTTATTATATTTGGCAGAACGAGCAAAAAAAGGCTGTCATTTATATGGCATTGATATTCAAATGAAAGCAATTAATAGTAGCCAAGAGTTATTACAGTCGAATGACATAGCTGAAGATGTAAGCCTGACATTCATTCATGACTCCCATGATCATGCATTAGCTAACCAATTAAAAGATGAAGTCATTGATTTAATGATCTTTAACCTAGGATATTTACCTGGTGGTGATCATAAAGTTATAACTAAACCGCATCAAACAATTGACGCTATAAAAGAAGGGTTAGAGAAATTATCTAAGTCTGGAGTTATCACAATTGTTGCTTACCCTGGAACTACCGAAGGAGCAGAAGAAATGCAGATCGTTAAATCGTATTTATCAGATTTAGAACAGAAATTGTATAATGTATGTCATTGGTATCCAATGAATCAAATAAATAATCCTCCTGAGTTATTTATATTACAAAAACGATAAAAAGAAATATATCTTTATTCATTATGAATAAAAGTCATAAGAAACATGTAAAAGCCCCTTTATAGGGGCTTTTATTTATACATGCATATTATTCTTGTTTTAAATTATTAATTTCGTATAAATAGATGAATCCTATAGACTATGTGTTTGTACGCTATCAATATATAGAAAGTTAACAATTTTTTAAATATTAATATAATATGCATAACTAGTATGAGATATGCGATTTATACCATATATTAATTATGAATATATGGTATAATAATAGCAGAAAGATACTATTCTCTTTTATGTGCAAGTTTTAAAAAAGGGAGTTCAAAATGAAACGCTATCGCTATAACAAAATCAAAGAAATCGTGCAGTCCAAGGCGATTGAAACTCAGGAGGAATTAGCAGCGGCCTTATTAGAAGAAGGAATTGAAGTAACGCAAGCTACAGTTTCTCGTGATATTAAGGAGTTGATGTTAATCAAAATTCCTACAGGCGATGGACACTATCGATATGCATTATCTCCAGAAGAAAATGTAGTTCTATCTCGTAGTCGAATCAATCGATTATTCCAAGATTCTCTAATTAAGGTAGATCATAGCTTGAATCAAGTTGTATTACATACAATTCCTGGTTCAGCTCAATCCGTAGCATTTTCCATTGACCATGCAAAATGGTCTGAAATTATTGGTACATTAGCTGGTGATGATACAATTTTGTTAATTGCAAAATCTGAAGCTGAAGTTCCAGCGATTTTGGCTAAAATTCAAGATTTAATGAAGGACTAAATAGATGTTAACGCAAATGAGCATTCGCAACTTTGCGTTGATTGAGCAAATGAATATTTCATTTAATGATGGCATAACTATCTTTACCGGCGAAACTGGGGCAGGGAAATCCATATTAATGGATGCCTTTAGTATCCTTTTAGGAGAACGCGCAAGCAGCGAGTTCATTCGTCATGGTAAAGATAGTTTTGTTATAGATGGAATATTTGATATTGCCGATCACCAAAGTATACAAGAGCTATTAGAATCTAAAAATATTATGGTTGAGGAAGGGGAGTTAATTCTCTCTCGGTCATTTAACCGCAATGGTAAATCTACTATCTTAGCTAATGATCAACCTATACCATTAAAAGCATTAAAAGAAATTGGTCAACATTTAGCTGATATTCATGGTCAATATAGTAATCAACGATTATTAGATGCCGATACACATCATGAATATTTAGATACCTATAATAAAGAGGGACAGAAGGCTTACAAGATCTATTTAGATGCCTATAAAGTATATAAGCAAGCCAAACAAGATGTAGATCATTTACAAGAAAATATGTCTGAACGAGCACGCGAGCTCGATATGCTGCGATACCAAATTGATGAAATTGAAGAAGCAGGCCTTACTATTGGTGAAGATGTCTCTATTGCGGAAGAATTAAAACGCCTCGATAGCTTTGAACATATTGATAAGGTATTAGGTTCTTGTTATGATGCCTTTTATAATGGTCGCCAACCATTACTAGATACAATCAACTCTATTAAGGTAGAGGTTAATGATCTTGTAAAATATGATGGTGAATTGAAAGAAGTATCTGAAATGGTTGATTCTGCTTATTTTCAGTTAGAAGAAGCAGCACAATCATTAGATCGCTATAGAGATACAATCAGTTACGATGAAGAACGCTATAAGTATTGCCAAGATAGAGATACAACAATTTACGGCCTAAAAAAAAAATATGGGGAAACTGTAGAAGATATCCTCGCATACGAAGAGAAAGCACAAGCTCGTTTAGAGGAACTAGAAGGCCTTGTATTTGCACAAGACGAATTAGAAGCTCGTCTTGAAGAGGCGAAAAAGGTAGCAGAAGAAGCTTTAACAGTTTTACGTGACATACGTCTAAAAAATGCAACCGTCATTGCTAACGCATTACACCGGGAATTAGTAGACCTAGGTATGCCAAAAGGGGAGATTCAGTTCCATATAGAAGATGGTGAAGGATTATCTCCTTTAGGAGCAAAATCTATTGAACTACTATTCTCTGCCAATAAAGGGGAACAATTGTTACCACTTCACAAGGTAGCCTCTGGTGGTGAATTAGCTCGTATTGCGCTAGCCTTTAAATCTGTCTTCCGTACTGATACGTTCAAAACAATGGTATTTGATGAAATTGATGTTGGTATTAGTGGAGATATAGCTTTAAAGGTTGCTGAGAAAATTCTACATCTATCTAAGACAAATCAAGTATTCTGTATCACTCATTTACCTCAAACAGCAAGTATTGCAAAACAACATTATCACTTATCTAAAATAGAGCAAGATGATCGTACAGTTTCAACATTATCTGTGCTTAATGAGGATGAACGAGTTACGCAAATCGCTTCAATGATGTCTGGTCGAGGTATGTCGTCAACAGCATTAGCAGCAGCTAAAGAACTAATTGCCCATTTTAATTGACTAAAATCGCATAATTACTTATACTAATAGTATTAAGTGAATATGTTGATAGAGGTGCGAGTATAAATAGTAATCATGAGGAGTAGGCATGCATTGATCCATGATAAAAGGGATGCTTGCCGAAGTTCGGTGATTGCGACTCATCGTTCTGGTTGTCTATTTAATAAATGGACGACTGTCATCAATTTGAATTGGTGGAGTGCTATCATTGAGCTTTTAGTAACAGTTATAAGCTATATAAACTATAAGGCCAGTGGATGCATCCACTGGCTTTTTTGGAGGTATATATGATTCGAGTAATGGTAAATGGCGCTGGCGGTAAAATGGGCCGCGAAGTAGTCAAAGCAGTACATAATGATCCTGAGTTAACATTAGCAGGCGGTATCGATCCTACTAAGGCAGGTCAAGATGTAGGCACCGTAGCGGGTATCGAACAATTAGGAATTACAATGAATGCCTCCATCGATGAGGTTCTAGATACTAATAAACCTGATGTAATTGTAGATTTTACAAATCCTGCTGTTATCTATGAAAATGCGAAAAAGATGCTATCCGCAGGTATTCATGTAGTTATTGGTACTACTGGTTTAACAGCAGAACAACGCGACGAATTAGATGCTATCGGTCGTAAGAATAATGCCAATTGCCTTGTAGCACCTAATTTCTCTCTTGGTGCAGTTATGATGATGAAGGTTTCTGCTGAATTAGCTCCATATTTCCCTAATGTAGAAATTATTGAGCTTCATCATAACCATAAATATGATGCTCCATCCGGAACATCTATTTTAACAGCAAAATTAATTAACGAGGCTAAACAAGCTGCTAATGCAACTGCAGCAGAAGATTTAACTCGTGAAAGTTTACCAGGTGCTCGTGGTGCTAAGGTTGATGACGTAACCATTCACAGCGTTCGTTTACCTGGCTACGTAGCTCACCAAGAAGTACTATTTGGTGGCTATGATGAAACATTAACAATTCGTCACGATAGTTTAAGCCGCCTTTCCTTTATGCCAGGCGTAGTATTAGCATGTAAAAAAATTAGTGCTAAAACTGGTCTAACATACGGCTTAGAGCATTATTTATAATATAAGAGCAAGGAGATATAGTAATGAAAAAACCTAATGTTGCAATTCTTGGTGCTACTGGTGCAGTAGGAGCTGAATTTATTACACTGATTGAAGAGCGTAATTTCCCATATGAAAATCTTAAATTGTTAGCATCTGCTCGTTCTGCAGGTACTGAACTTACAGTGAATGGTAAAACATATGTTGTAGAGGAAGCAAAACCTGAGTCCTTTGAAAATATTGATATCGCTCTATTTGCAGGTGGTTCTATTTCTAAAACATTGGCACCAGAAGCAGCTAAACGAGGCGCTATTGTAATTGATAACTCTAGTGCGTTCCGTATGGATCCTGAAGTACCTCTTGTTGTACCGGAAGTAAATCCAGAAGATATCTTAAAACATAAAGGTATCATTGCTAATCCAAATTGCTCCACTATTATCATGAGCCTTAGCTTAAAACCACTTCATGATATTTCTCCAATTAAACGCATCGTAGTAAGTACATATCAAGCAGTATCTGGTGCCGGTAAAGAAGGTATTGAAGAACTTGAAAACCAAGTAAAACAATATACAGCTGGCGAGGAAATGACTGCAAACTTATTGCCAACAGGTTCTGCTCCTAAACATTATCCTGTAGCATTTAACTTATTGCCACAAATTGATGTATTCTTGGACAATGATTACACAAAAGAAGAAATGAAAATGGTCCATGAAACACAAAAAATTCTTCATGATGACACAATTCAAGTAGTACCAACTACTGTACGTGTTCCAGTATATCGTTCCCACTCTGAATCTGTTTTAGTAGAAACAGAAGAACCAGTATCTGTAGAAGCTTTCAAAGCAGCATGTGAAAAATTCCCTGGTTTACAAGTAAAAGATAATCCTGCTGAGCAAATTTATCCAATGCCATTATATACATCTAATCAAAATGACTGTGAAATCGGCCGTATTCGTAAAGACTTATATAATGACAAAGGTATGAATTTCTGGATTGTAGGGGACCAAATTCGTAAAGGTGCAGCACTTAATGCGTTGCAAATTGCTGAGTACTTGGTAGAAAAACAAGCATTTTAATCTATCAAGGGGAGGACAGATATGAAAACCTTTGGTCGAGTATTAACGGCTATGATTACATCATTTAATAATGATGGATCCTTAAACATAGAAAATAGTGTAGCTATTGCTAATCATTTATTAGATAATGGCTCTGATGGCCTTGTTGTATGCGGTACAACAGGAGAAAACCCATCCATGTCTAAAGAGGATAAATTAGCATTATTCACAGCTATTGCTAAAGAATGTGGTCATAAAGGTTCTATTATTGCTAACGTAGGTTCAAATGATACAAAATCTTCTGTAGAATTTGTAAAAGAAGTATCTAAAATTGATGGAATTGATGGTTTATTAGTTGTAGTACCTTACTATAACAAACCAAATCAACAAGGACAATACTTACACTTTAAAGCTATTGCAGAGGCGACCACACTTCCAATCATGGTATATAATGTACCAAGCCGTGTGGGAACAGGTATATTCCCTACAACACTAGCGCAATTACACAGTGAATATCCACATGTATGTGCTATTAAAGAAGCAAGTGGAAATCTTATGATTGCCTCTGAAATCAAACGCTTAATACCAGGAGACGATTTCATGGTATACAGCGGTGATGATGGACTTACATTACCAATGTTATCTGTTGGTGCATGTGGTGTAGTATCCGTAGTATCCCATGTGGCAGGCAAAGATATGAATGCAATGATTCAAGCCTATGAATCTGGTCATAATCACGAAGCACTTCGTATTCATCAAAGCTTAGCAGATATTATAAAAGCTATGTTTATTACTACGAATCCTATTCCTGTTAAATATGCAGCTCGTAAAATAGGTTTACCTGCTGGTGTATTTAATTTGCCAATGTGTGATCCTAGTGTTGATGAAGCAGCATATATTGATAAAGCTTTGGCAGAATATTTACAATAATATATTAATAACGATTAAACCAGTAACTACTATGTAGCTACTGGTTTTCTTTTATAATTCTTCTATTTGTTACTACCAGTTATACCCTAATAAAAAAAAATATAATGTATAAATTTTTTATTATGATATAATCTCTCTGGAGATAGTATTTTTAACTATACTCTAGTCTACTGTTAATTCATGATAAACAACAATTTGTGATATTTCGAATCGACCATAAGGCGATTACATTAAAACACAAGGAGTTTAACATGGAACTAACAATT
>CAKPSA010000004.1 GCA_934183145.1 uncultured Veillonella sp. | reverse complement strand
AATGTTGAGATTGGTGAAGATTGCTTCTTGATTGCTCAAGTAGGTATTGCAGGTAGTACTAAATGTGGTAATCATGTAATCTTTGCAGGCCAAACTGGTTGTACCGGTCATATTACGATTGGCGATAATGTACAGTTTGCTGGTAAAACTGGTATTACTGGTAATGTACCATCCAACTCTATTATGGCGGGCTATCCAATGAGACCGCATAAAGAATGGTTGAAATTGGCTGCTTATGAAAATCGTTTACCAGATATGGTGAAAACTGTAAAACAATTACAAAAAGAAATTGATGCTTTGAAAGCACAGCTTAAGGAGAGCTAATAATCCATGTATAGGTTTATGAAAATCTTTAGTGCCTTTATTTGCTTATTACCTAAAGGCTTGCAATATGCTATTGGTACATTGCTGGGGGAAATTGCGTGGCTAGCGGTGCCGCCTAAACGCAAACGCCTGGCGATAGGCCAAATTCTATTCTGTAATATTACAGATGATCCAAAAGAAGCTCGACGTATTGCGAAAGCTAGTACCACACGCTTTGGCCGTATGATCATTGATGTACTACGCTATCCTGAAATTAAGGATGGCGCATACAAAGATATGGTAGAGTTTATTAATCGAGAATACTTAGATGACGCCTTGGAAAATGGCCGAGGTGCAATCTTAGCCGCTGTTCACAGTGGTAACTGGGAGCTCCTTGGTGGTGTTCTAGCTTCTGAAGGGTATCCATTGATTTCTGTGGCCATGAAACAGAATGGTGATGCGGACAAGTTTATCAATGAATATCGTCGTATTATGCACCAACATGTAACCTATAAAACTGGTGTACGTGAAATGATTAACGAACTAAAAAAAGGTGCTTTTTTAGGGCTTATTATGGATCAGGACCCCGGTGATGATGGTGTGCTTGTTCCATTCTTTGGTTATGAAACTCTAACGGCTGCAGGTCCAGCTGTATTGGCTCGTATGCAAGATGTGCCAATCATTTTTGTGACAATACATTATAGTCCGTTTTCTGGAAAACACGAGATTGAGGTACATCCGCCAATTTATGTGGAACGTACAGATGATAAAAAGCGTGATATAGCAGTAACTACAACTCTTTTAAACGAGTTTATTGAAGATTATATTAGACGATATCCGGAGGATTGGTTCTGGCTTCATAACCGTTGGAAGTGGACACGTCGTTTCTATGGCGAACAAATTGAAACCCCGCCAGATGTATATCACTAGTTAATAAATATAAAGAGATTTTACATGCTTACTTATGTAGTATTGATTTAAATACCGCATAAATTAAGTATCGTAAAGTCTCTTTTTCTTTTATGGTGTATAATGCCGTATTTATAATTAAATTTATATAAATTTAATTATGTGAAAAATGCTTTCAAAATCACTGAATATATGGTAAATTTCTTGTATCACCTATGCAAATAGGGTATAATACATATTGGTGTATAGTAAACGTGAATTCAGATTATGAAAGGACTTTCTTATGAGTAAGCCACAACAAACAATAAAACAGGCTGTTTCATATCAAGGGATTGGCCTTCATAGCGGTGAACCAGTAAATATGGTTTTTAAACCTGCACCTGAAAATACAGGAATTGTGTTTGTCCGCACGGACATTGAAGGTCATCCTTCTGTGCGAGCACACATTGATAATGTGACGAACACTATGCGCGCTACTACATTGGAAAATGGTGAAGCGAAGGTTTTCACTGTAGAACATGTGATGGCTGCGTTCAGTGCTATGAATATTGACAACTGTTATATCGAGATGGATTCTCCTGAACCTCCTGTAGGTGATGGCAGTAGTGCGGTTTTTATAGGTCTCATAGAAGAGGCGGGCATTCAAGAACAAACAGCGCCACGTCATGTATATAAAGTGACACGTTCTCATGCTATATATGATGGCGATCGTTTTGTAGTTATTTTGCCATATGATGGCTATCGCATTACATTTACATCGATTAACAGTCATCCGTTACTTGGTACGCAACATTGTGATTTTGAGGTATCACCAGAATACTTTAAAGAACATATTAGCGCTGCTAGAACTATCGGATTTATGAAAGAATTAGAACAATTACAGGCCATGGGCCTTGCAAAAGGTGGAAGCCTTGATAATGCATTAGTTTATGATGATGAGAAGTGTTTGTCTGTACCTCGCTTTGACGACGAGTTAGTTCGTCACAAAGCATTAGATGTAATGGGCGACTTATTCTTATTGGGACCAATTGAAGGTCATGTAATTGCTTTGAAATCGAGTCATGAATTAAATTCAAGATTGGCTCGTAGTATAATGGAAGAAATAAGGGAGACACAGCCATGATTCTTAATCACGAAGACATTTTAGAAATTTTACCTCATCGTTATCCTATGCTTTTGGTAGATCGCATCGTTGAGTTAGAACCTATGAAACGTGCTGTGGGCATTAAAAATGCTACATTCAACGAATTGTTCTTCCAAGGACACTTCCCAGGTAATCCAGTAATGCCAGGTGTATTATTGACTGAGGCTATTGCTCAAGTTGGTGGTATAGCATTACTATATCCTGAAGAAAATCGCGGTCTTACACCTATGTTTACAGGTATTGATAAGGTTCGTTTCCGTCACCCTGTAAAACCTGGTGATCAAGTGCGCATGGAAGTAGATATTGTTAAAATCAAAGGTAAAATGGGTAAGGTTGAAGGCCGTGCCTATGTTGGCGACAAGTTGTGCGCTAGCGGTGAATACATGTTTGCCCTTGTATAATAATTGAGGAGTGATTGTAGTGATAGTTGTAGGCATGGAAAATGCAGAATCCAACATCCATAGTACAGCCATAGTCCATCCAAATGCTAAATTGGGCAAAGATGTAATCGTAGGTCCTGGCGCTGTAATTGGTGAACACGTCGAGATTGGCGATGGCACACAAATCGGTGCGCATGTTGTAATTGGTGGTTGGACAACCATTGGTAAGCGTTGTGAGATTTATCCTAACGCATCTATTGGGTTGGAACCGCAAGATTTAAAATTTAAAGGCGAAAAAAGCTATTGTAATATTGGTGATGAAACGGTTATCCGTGAATTCGTAACTATTAGCCGCGCTACTGGAGAAGGTGAAGAAACACGTGTAGGTAATAATTGCTTGCTTCAAGCATGCACACATGTGGCTCATAACTGTATCGTTGGCAACAATGTAATTATGAGTAATTGTGCAGGCTTAGCAGGTCACGCTATCGTTGAAGATCGCGTAGTTATTGGTGGCCTTGCAGGTATCCATCAGTTTGTTAAAATTGGTCGCAATGCAATGGTTGGCGGTATGGCGAAGGTGGTTCAAGATATTCCACCATATGTCATTGCTGATGGTCAACCAGCGCGTGTTATTGGCCTTAACTCTGTTGGTTTGTCTCGTGCGGGCATTTCAGAAGAAGTGCGCCGAGATTTAAAACAAGCATTCCGTATTATTTATCGTTCTGGCTTTAGTTTATCTAAGGCTATTGAAGAAATGGAAATGCAACTTAATTCTTCTGTAGAAATTGAAAATTTATTACGATTCTTACGCAATGCTGATCGTGGCATTATGCGTACACGTCGCGACTAATTCAAAAGACCTCGTATAATGTACGAGGTCTTTTTTTTAAATCCATAAATACTTTATGTAATCAATGAATAATAGGCTCTTGATATAATGTAAAATTTATATAAGTAGCTCATAAATATAAAATATTTTGATAAAAATATTGGAATATTTTTTACTGTTACAAGATGCAAAAAAGAGCGTGGAAAAATTCTGCTAAAATGTTGAAGAAATAGGCATAAAACATAGTGTTTTAATGGTAAAAAGTGCCCATTTATAGTACAATATATTGTATATGATTATGTCTTTTTTAAGACATTAAGTATTGTAAATTTGTAATCACTAATTGATATATAGGCCGTAGGTCATCTAGGAGGTATAGTCTTGGCAAAGGTAGGATTGATTGCAGGCATTGGCGTTTTGCCTGTAGAATTCATGCGTGCTGCTCATGTATTAGGTCATGAGGTGGTCGTTATCGGTGTAGTTCCAGATGTAGACCCGGCTTTAAAGGCTGAGGCCGATGCTTTCTATGATATTGGTGTTGCCAAATTAGGCAAAATTTTTAAAACCTTGAAAAAAGAAGGCGTTGAAGAATTAACTATGTTAGGTAAAGTGACTAAGGAAATTCTCTTTAAAGGTCTTACATTCCCTGATTTAAAAACATTAGGTGTTCTTAAACGCCTTAAAAATCGTAAAGACGATACTATCATGCTCGCTATCGTAGATGAAATCGAACGAGAAGGCTTTAAAGTGTTAGATCAAACTGTATACCTTAAACCATTTATGCCAAAGGTAGGGGTACTTTCAAAAAAACAACCTACTGATGAACAATGGGCAGATATTTGCTTTGGCTTTGAACTAGCTAAGCAAATGGGTGGGCTTGATATTGGTCAAACAGTAGTTGTAAAACACAAAGCGGCTATGGCTATTGAAGCTATTGAGGGCACTGATAAGTGCATTTTGCGCGGCGGTGAATTAGGCCGTGGCGATGCGGTTGTCGTTAAAACGGAAAAGCCAAATCAAGATGTTCGTTTTGATGTTCCTGCTGTAGGGATAAAAACATTAATGTCCATGATTGATAGTGGATGTAAAGTCCTTGCTGTAGAGGCTGAAAAGACTATTTTTGTTCAACAACAAGATGTACTAGATTTGGCAAACCGTCATGGTATTGTTATCTGTGCTGTTGACCAAGAGTTTGTAGATTCCAGAAAGGATGCATAATGAAAGTCATGTTTTCTGCCGGTGAAGCATCCGGTGATACTCATGCAGCCAGTGTTGCTAATGCACTGAAAGAAATAGATCCTTCGGTTGACATGTTTGGCATGGGCGGTACCTTGATGGAACGCGCTGGTGTTCGCATCGTATATGATATTAAAAATTTAGGCGTTATAGGGATTGTAGAGATTGTAAAATCACTACCGAAATTCTTTAAACTTCGCACCTACTTAAAACGTGTCATGATGAAGGAAAAACCAGATATTCTTGTCTGTGTAGATTACCCTGGTTTTAATATGAAACTAGCAGCTGTAGCTCATGAATTGGGAATTCCCGTTCTTTATTATATTGCTCCTACGATTTGGGCATGGCATAGTAGCCGTGGCAATACAATTCGTAAGTATGTCACTAAGGTAGCATCTATCTTTCCTTTTGAAGCTGAAGCGTATCGTAAATATAAATGTGATGTAGAATTTGTAGGCCACCCACTATTGGATATCGTACATCCTACGATGAGCAAAGAAGAGGCTGAGGAATATTTTGGAGCTCGTAAAGATGCTAAAAAAGTATTGCTCATGCCAGGTAGCCGTAAGCAAGAGGTGCTATCCTTGCTAGATACGATGTTAAAAAGTGGTGAGCAATTGATGGCGGACCATGAGGATATTCAATTCTTCTTGCCTCGCGCACATACCATCGATCGTAGTGAACTAGAAACTTTCATCGATGCTCACAAAGTTCCGGTGACGATTACAGAAGATCATACCTATGATTTGATGCAGATTTGTGATGTGTGTCTCGCCGCATCAGGTACAGCTACATTAGAAACAGCTATGATGGAGTTACCAACTGTTTTATTGTATCGAGTATCTCCAATTACATATGGCATTGGTAAGATGGTCGTCAATGTGACGCATGTAGGTTTGCCAAACATTGTAGCTGGCAAAGAAGTAATTCCTGAGTTATTACAAGATGCAGTGACACCTGAGGCTATTGTATCTCTTGTGGAACCTCTTCTGACTGATGTGGAGCGCAATCAAGCTATGCGTAGCGAATTGCGTGAAGTACATCATAAATTAGGTGAACCTGGTGCCGTAAAGCGTGTAGCGGAACTGGTATATAACCTTGGTAAGGAGAAATGTAATGAATAGTTATTCTAGGCTCTTATATTTTGTAAAGCCTTATTATAAGCGCATGATTTTTGCAGTATTCTGCATGATCGTTGCGGCTGCGGCCTACTTGGTAGTGCCTTGGCTGATTAAGAACGTAGTTGACCAAGTATTAGATGATAAGAATATGTTTATGTTAAACCTAATTGTAGGGGCAATCATTCTTATATTCTTAATTCGTGGTTTTGCTACCTATGGTCAAACGTATAATATGTCTTACATTGGACAACGTGTCATTATCGATGTACGGGAGGCCATCTTTAATCATTTACAAAAATTAAGTTTATCCTATTTTGATCGCCGTAAAACAGGCGTTATCATGAGTAATCTTACAAATGACGTAGCTGCATTGCAAACGGCTGTGGTAGATAACTTGATTTCTTTTATCACTGAATCTGTAACACTTATCGGTTCTTTGGTGTCCATGCTTCTCATTGACTGGAAATTGACACTCGTTACCTTCATTACGGTTCCAGTAGTTTTGATAATTATTAATGTGTTTGGTAAAAAGCTTCGTGTAGCAGGTCATGATGTACAAGGCCGTGTGGCAGACATTACAGCACTTTTACAAGAGGTTATCAGCGCTATTCGAGTAGTAAAATCTTTTGCCCGTGAAGATTTTGAACGGAAGCGTTTTGAAGATGAAAATGATCGCAACTTTAAAGCTGTTATTAAAGCGACTAAGTTGACTAGCTTGTTAAGTCCAATGGTTGAGTTTTCCGCAGCTATTGCGGTGGCAGTCATCCTTTGGTATGGTGGCTATTCTGTAGTAACAGGGACTATTACAGCAGGTTCTTTGATTGCGTTCTTAATTTATGCAATCAACTTGTCTAACCCAGTTAAACGATTGAGCCAAGTGTACGGCAATATTCAAAAAGCATTGGCTGCAGCTGATCGTGTATTTGAAATTTTAGATACTAAAACTGATGTTGTGGAAAAACCTGATGCTATTACGTTGCCATCTATTAAAGGCAATGTAGAATTTAAAGATGTTTCATTCTCTTACGATGGTGAAAAAACAGCGCTCGAAAACTTCACTTTGTCTGTTAAGGCTGGTGAAAGCGTAGCTCTTGTTGGTCCATCTGGTGCTGGCAAAACGACTCTGGCGAATTTGTTACCTCGCTTCTACGATGTAACGGGTGGTGCTATCACGATTGATGGTTATGACGTAAAAGACGTTACATTTAAATCGTTACGTGAACAAATCGGGCTTGTACCACAAGAAACTGTGTTGTTTAATGCCACAATTAAAGAGAACATCTTGTATGGTCGATTAGATGCTACTGATGAAGAAGTATATGAAGCTGCTAAGGCTGCCAATGTACTTGAATTCGTAGAGAAGATGCCTGATGGTCTCGACACAGTGGTGGGCGAGCGAGGCAGTTCCTTATCTGGTGGTCAACGTCAACGTGTGGCTATTGCACGTGCTATTTTGAAAGACCCACGTATTCTAATTCTTGATGAAGCAACATCTGCATTAGATACAGAAAGTGAAAAGCTTGTACAAGAGGCGCTAGATCGCCTTATGAAAGGGCGTACTGCATTTGTAATTGCCCATCGATTGAGCACAGTTCAAAATGCTCATCAAATTGTTGTACTTAATCAAGGCCACTTGGTAGAGCAGGGGACTCACCAAGAGCTATTAGCTGTTGATGGCGGATTGTACAATCATCTCTATTCCGTTCAATTCTCCAACAAAGGATAACCATGTACTGGATATATAATGTATTGCTCATAATCTATTGGATCGGCTTGATACCGGTTATTTTATACCGTCTTGCCTTTGAAGAAGGTTTCTATGAGCGTATCAAACAGAGTGCAGGCTATATGCCAGCCTCACTACTAAAGAAAATTGAAGGACGTCGTGCTATTTGGATTCATGCTGCTTCTGTAGGGGAAATTGTAGCTACTAGTCCATTAGTAAAAGAGGTAAAAAAGGAATTTCCTGAAGCGGTTGTTGTAGTATCTGTTGTAACTGCTACAGGCCATGCAATGGCACATCGCATTATTCCTGAGGCAGAAGGAATTATTTTCTTCCCTCTAGATTTGCCGTATTTGACACGTAAGATTTTGCATATTATTAAGCCGATTGCTATCTTGCTTGTAGAAACAGAAATTTGGCCTAACTTCTTGCGTATCGCTCAATCAGAAAATATTCCTGTTATGATGGTTAATGGTCGTATTTCTGATCGTAGTATGAAACGCTATAAATATATTAGTGCGTTCACGAAAGAAATGTTGCGTTCCATTGAGCGTTTCTGTATGCAATCAAAATTTGATGCAGCGCATATTGAAGTATTAGGGGCCAAAACATCTGATATTACCGTAACAGGTAATATGAAATATGACCAAACGTATGCCACTGTATCAGCTGAAGAAAAACAATCTCTTCTTGAAGAGTTTGGCTTTGGTAATAATCATCCAATCATCATTGCTGGTAGTACACATAAGGGTGAGGAAGAAACAATCTTTGCGACCTTTAAACAAGTCTTACAAGAATATCCTCAAGCTCGTTTGTTAATTGCACCTCGTGAGATATATCGTGGTCATGATGTACAAACGCTAGCGAAACGTTATGAATTGAATGCTATTTGTCGTAGTGATATGACAGAGCCAGTTCATGAAGGAATACCTGTAGTTGTTTTAGATACTATCGGTGAACTTGGTCGTTTATATAGTTTAGGGGATATCATTTTTGTAGGCGGTTCTCTTGTTAAGACTGGGGGCCATAATATTCTCGAGCCTGCCGCACATGGGAAACCAATTCTTGTGGGACCATATATGTTTAACTTCAAAGAGATTTTTGGTTTATTAAACTCTCGTCATGCTTGTGAGCAAGTGAAGAATGGCAAAGAGTTAACTGCTATGGTATTGCGCTTATGTAAAGATAAGGGTTTGGCGATGGAAATGGGGCAAAACTGCCTTGATATTATTAGAGAAAATCGCGGCGCAACACAACGCAATACACAAGAGTTACGCCAACTCTTTGAAAAACACCATATTGTTCCATAAGATCGATATGATTTATTACATTCATCTATGATGTTACATAATAGGAGGAGTCACCTATGAGTGGGGAATCATTATTCAAATCCATTGTTAGTGGTGAAAATCAATCCATACTAGGTGATATAGCTCGTTCTAGCTTAGGCTTTCTAAGTAAAGGTTACGAAAAGGCTGTATCAATACGAAATGATCGCTTTGATGCGGGTAAAGGGGTTACTAAAGTTACTGTACCTGTTATTAGTGTTGGTAACATTACCGCAGGTGGTACTGGTAAAACGCCAATGGTGAGATTTATATGTGATGTACTCGCCCAAAAAGGTCTTCATCCTACAGTGCTTAGCCGTGGCTATCGAGCTGAAGATAACAAGAAAAATATAATTATTTCCAAAGATGGAGCAATGTTAGTAGAGCCATCTATCAGTGGTGATGAAGCTTGGCTATTGGCTAAGGTATTACAAAAGTCCAATGTAATTATCGGTCGCGAACGAGCTTTATCGGCACAAATTGCTATAGATGAGCTCGGAGCAGATTGTTTAGTTATGGATGATGGTTTTCAACATCGCGCATTAGCCCGAGATATTGATATCGTTCTCATTGATGCGTCTAATCCATTTGGTTATGACCATGTATTGCCTAGAGGTTTATTACGCGAACCGCTTAGTGGTTTACAACGAGCTAATATAATTATACTGACAAAGGTTGATCAAGTGGCGTCTGGTGTTGTTTCTGGAATTCGTAAGCGCTTAGCACATATGTTGCCTAATACACCTGTTTATGAAACAATTCACAAGCCTCAATGTATGTATACATTAGATGAGTGGGCTAATGGGGGAGAGGGTTCTCCTGTTGGTACCTATGAGCATCATCGAGTTATGGCGGTTAGTGGGATTGGAAATCCTCAATCTTTTACACAAACATTGACCGATTGTGGATATAATGTGGTCCATACAATGCCTTTTGGTGATCATCATAATTTTGAAAATGATGATGTTGTAGATATTTGGAAAGAGGCATTTGCTCATCAGGCAGACGCTATTTGCATTACTGAAAAAGATGCGGTGAAGTTAAGTCAGTTGCATGCAATTGAAGACTTAAAAATACCGATTCTCGTGCTATCCATAGGGATTGAGTTTGTCTCTGGAAAGCAAGAATTCATAGAAAATTTAGAGATTTAGTGTATAATAATAAGATACACGAATAACAGAAATGGGGTTTTATTGTGAAGTTTGGATGCGTTATTCCTGCTCGTTATGGTTCTACAAGATTACCAGGGAAACCATTGGCGGATATTGCAGGTAAACCAATGATTGAACGGGTTTATGCAAGAGTATCTCAAGCGACAAAAACGGAGTGTACGATTGTTGCTACTGATGATAATCGTGTATATTCTGCAGTTCAAAACTTTGGAGGAGCTGTTATGATGACAGATCCTAATCACCCTACAGGCACTGATCGCTTGGCAGAGGTTGCTAGTCATTATACAGACTTAGATGTCATCATTAATGTCCAAGGTGATGAACCTATGATTGAGCCAAAACTTATTGATGACTTGGCTCAACTTTTTGAAGACGATCCAAACTTACAGATGGCAACTGTAGCGACCCCTTTATTGGAAGAGGAATATGATGAACCATCAGCGGTAAAGGTTATTTTAAATAATCGCAATGATGCGATGTATTTCTCTAGATCCTTAATCCCATATCCACGCCATGATTTTGTACGTGCTCCATTAAAACATATTGGCATCTATGCATATCGTAGAGATTTTTTGTTAAACTATGCAAAAATGGAACCAACACCAGCGGAGCAAACAGAATCATTAGAGCAATTGCGTGCTCTTGAAAATGGTTATACGATTCGTGTTATTCTTACAGATAAACGATTTATCGGTGTCGATACACCTGAAGACTTAGCTCGTGTAAATGCAATTTACGAGCAAGAGGAGAAATAAATGAAAACAGTTCAAATTAAAGATATTACAGTTGGTGGCGGCAAAGGCCTTTTCGTCCTTGCTGGTCCATGTGTTATTGAAGATTATGACCGTACATTGGCTATTGGTAAACGGGCAAAAGAAATTTGTGAACGCTTAGGTATTCCATATATCTTTAAAGCTTCTTTTGATAAGGCCAATCGTTCTAGTTATGGTTCCTTCCGTGGCCCAGGCCTTGAAGAAGGTCTAAAAATCCTTGCTTCTATTAAAAAGGAACTTAATGTACCTGTAGTAAGTGATATTCACTCCATTGAGCAAATCGAACCAGCTGCAGAGGTATTGGACGTTTTACAAATTCCAGCTTTTTTATGTCGTCAAACTGACCTTGTATACGGTGCTGCTAAAACTGGTAAGTGCGTAAATGTAAAAAAAGGTCAATTTATGGCACCTAAGGATATGGAAAATGTCCTAAATAAAATGAAAGAAACAGGCAATGAGAATCTTATGCTTACAGAGCGTGGATTTAGCTTTGGCTATAATAATCTCGTTGTAGATATGAGATCTTTCCCAATTATGCGTTCTTTCGACTATCCAGTAGTCTTTGATGCTACACATAGTGTTCAATTGCCTGGTGGTGCAGGTACTAAATCTAGTGGCAATCGTGAGTTTGTTCCAAACTTGGCTCGTGCTGCTGTTGCTAGTGGTGTTGATGGTCTATTCTTTGAAGTACATGATAATCCAGAGGAAGCATTGTCCGATGGTCCAAACATGTTATACTTAGATAATTTTGAAGCGTTGCTAAAAGATTTAGTAGCTATTGATAAAATCGTAAAAGGTTAGGGGCGGTTATTTGTGACTATTTTAGAACAAGCGGCACAGGTACTTCATGAGGAAGCACGTGCTATTGAAGAATTAAGTTCTCGTTTGGATCACAATTTTGTAAATGCTGTAAATATGATTTTGGCTTGTAAGGGCCGTGTAGTATGTACTGGTATGGGGAAATCTGGTCATATTGGTCGTAAAATTGCGGCTACTTTGGCTAGTACTGGTACACCAGCACTCTTCATGCATCCTGGCGAAGGTGTGCATGGCGATTTAGGTATGATTACAGAAGATGATGTAGTATTAGCATTCTCCAATAGTGGCGAAACAGGCGAAATCATCAGTATCTTGCCATCCTTACGTCGCATTGGTGCTAAATTAATCTGTGTTGTAGGGAAACCAGAGTCTACACTAGCTAAGAATTCTGATATTGTATTGCTAGCTGAAGTAGAACGTGAAGCTTGTCCTTTGGGATTAGCACCAACTACAAGTACTACTGTTGCTCTAGCATTAGGGGATGCTTTAGCCGTATGTTTATTAGAACGACATCATTTTACACCGGAAAACTTCGCCGTATTCCATCCAGGTGGTTCTCTTGGTCGCAAACTATTGTTGACTGTAGAAAACATTATGCATGGTGGTGAAGATAATCCAACGGTATTCAAAGGTGCAACAGTTCGAGATGCACTCTTTGTAATGACCGAAAAAGGTTTAGGCGCTACAAATGTTATTGACGAAGATGGTCATTTGTTAGGACTTGTCACTGATGGCGATGTCCGTCGAGGCCTAGATTCAGGCAGTAATTTCCTAGAATGGCCTGTAGAGGATATGATGACATCTATGCCTCGTACAATTACAAAGGATAAATTAGCGGCGGAAGCTCTTCATTTAATGGAGAAAAATCAACCGCGTCCTATTACTGTATTACCAGTTGTAGATACAGATAATAAATGTCTAGGCATTGTTCATATTACGGATTTATTGCGTAGAGGCATTGTATAATGAATATTCAATGGATTGTTCTTGATGTTGATGGCGTACTATCTGATGGAACTCTAATCTATACATCGAGTGGAGAAGAGCTTAAGTCTTTTTCTGTGAAAGATGGCCTAGGATTAACGGCAGCTCGAAAAGCAGGACTTAAGCTTGCAATCATTACAGCACGGATATCTCCTATGGTTGAGCGACGTGCTAAAGAGCTTCATTTTGATGCACTACTTATGGGCCATGCCAATAAAACAGAAGCATTAAGAAATCTCTGTAAAGAGCATCAAATCAATTTAGAAGAAATTGCCTATATGGGGGATGACTTAAATGATTTAGGGGCTCTTCAAATTGTAGGACTACCGATGGCACCTAACAATGCGGTACCGGAGGTCAAACAATTAGCTAAATTTATATCTACCGTCAATGGTGGTCATGGTGCCGTTAGAGAGGCTGTAGAATATATCTTGAAAAAACAAGGACTATGGGAAACTGTTGTAGCAGATTATGCACGAGAGGCCCATGCTCATGGACAATAAGGAGGTGGGCAGAATGAATAACGAATGGCAATACCATTTAGTTAAAGGCATTAGTTGGCTTGTTTGCCGACTGCCATATAAGCTCATTTTGCTCATAGGTGCTAGTTTAGGACCTGTATATGGTCTAATAGCAAAGAAGCAAAAACTTAGAGGTATAAAAAATATAAAGATTGGCATGAATATGAATGACCAAGAGGCAGAACAGTTGATTGAAAAATTGTTTAAGAATCTTGGCCGTAGTGTTATGGAAGTCTTGTATATGCCAAACCTGACAAAATCTTTTATCAATAAAAATATTGAGATGCGTGGTGTCGAACATTTAGAAGAGGCCATTGCAGAAGATAAAGGTGTCATTGTCCTTACTGGACATGTAGGTAACTGGGAATGGATGGGGGCTGCCATGGCTGCTCATGGTTATCCATCTACTACAATTGTTAAGAAACAACCTAATGCACAATTTACACGTCTCATGAATGAATATCGCGAGATGGTAGGTCTTGATGTGTTTGCTAGCGGTGGTAATGAAATCGTTTCTGCTGCTAAGGCTTTAAAAAAGAAAAAATTACTTGGATTCTTAGCCGATCAAGATGGATATATACATGGTTTGCCTGTTCCATTTCTAGGTCAAGATTCCTCAGCGGTTATTGGGCCAGCTACATTTGCAAAAAAATTTGGTTCTCCCGTAGTTCCAATTTTTGCATCTCGAAAACCTGAAGGTGGGCATATTGTTCACATTTTACCAGCATTACATTATGTTGATACAGGTGATGAAGATGCAGATATGTATCGTCTTACTGAGGAATGTGTACGTGTTACGGAACAATTTATCCGTGAACATCCAGATGAATGGCTATGGTTCCAACATCGTTGGATGACTAAGATGGATCAAATTATTGATTATGATAAGAAGCTAGCTGCACGGGAGAGGGCACATGAAAAACAATAAAAAATTAATTGCTATAGTGGCCGCTATAGTGTTGGCTCTGATTGGTCTTATCGTATATATTATGAAAGACTCTGGTGATGTTGGTTCCACTCAAAATCAGAATGGACAACTTGTTAACTTCCAAGGGGCTGACTTACAAGAGGAAAAAGATGGCAAGCTAGTGTGGGCATTATCAGCTGAAAAGATTGAATATGACCCACGTACAAAAGCTATTGTGCTGACTAATTTAAAAGGTCTTTTCTATCAAGATGATGTAACGACAACAATTACAGCACCTCATGCCGTATTGACAGGTGATCGTAATTCCCTCGATATTGATCAAGGTGTTACAGCCACAAATACGGATGGTGCTGAGTTCAAAACCGATGCACTTCATTTTGATAATAAGACAAAAACGTTGACATCTAAATCTGCTTTTACTTATAACAGTAAAGATATAACATTAACTGGTGATAAACTTGAAGGCAACATGTCCTTGAAGAAAATTAAAGCTATTGGTAATGCGAAGTTAACGAAGAAGTAATGCGAGGAAATATAATGAATAAGAAAAAACAGATTGGTATGGCTATCCTAGCTATGCTTATGACAGCATCTGTTACAGCTTGGGCCGCAAATGATCCTTTGACTATTAGCGCAGATACATTATCCTATGATGGTAATACGGGGCGTGCTGATGCAAAAGGTAATGTGGTAATTACACAAGCTGATAAAACAATGACTGGTGCCAATGGTTGGTATAATACAAAAACTCAAGAAGCAAATCTTGATGGTGGTGTATCCATGATTGGTACTGATATGGCTATGTCTGCACAATCAGTGCATAGCTACAATAACAATAAGTTCACTGCTAATGGTGGTGTTCATTTACAACGTAGTGATCGTCAAATTTTTGGCGATAAAGTTGAATATAACACAGATACAGAATATGGCCTTGTATCTGGTAATGCTCGCTTGATTGCAGAAGGTACGACCTTGACAGGCAATAAAGTAGAAGGTTGGCTAAAAGAAATTCGTGCGGTAGCACAAGGGGATGTAACATTCTCTAACCCAGAACGAAACGTATCTGGCTCTGCAGAACGTGCTACCTATACACAAACTCCAAATCAAAATGATGGCGTTGTACTTTTATCTGGTTCTGCTCATGCTGTTCAAAATGGTAATGTGCTCAATGCACCAGAGCTTAAAATCCGTCTTGCCGATGATTCTGCTGAAACATTAGGTGGTCGTAGTACACTTATCATTGTTCCAAATCAATAAGGATTAAATATGTATATAGAAACCAAAAACTTAGTCAAAACCTTTAACGGGCGCAATGTTGTAGACGGGGTCAGTCTACGCGTTGATAAGGGGCAAGTCGTTGGGCTCCTAGGTCCTAATGGGGCAGGGAAAACTACATCATTCTATATGATTGTAGGCATTGAACGACCTAGTTCTGGTATCATTACCGTTGATGGCAAGGATATTACGAATATTCCAATGTATAAACGCGCTGCTGAAGGTATTGGGTATCTTCCACAAGAGGCATCAATCTTTCGTTCTATGACCGTTGAGGATAATATTCGCGCAATGTTACAAACAACATCAAAGAAGTCTGATGAAATTGAAGCGATTGTGGAATCCCTCATTGAAGAATTTCATATTGGTCACGTTCGGGATCGTATGGGCATGCAACTATCTGGCGGTGAACGTCGTCGTGTAGAAATTGCTCGTTGTCTTGCATTAGAACCGAATTTTATTCTTCTTGATGAACCTTTTGCTGGTGTCGATCCTATAGCAGTTGCTGACATTCAACAAATTATTTTGCATGTTAAAAATCGAGGTATTGGCATCTTGATTACAGACCACAATGTACGTGAAACATTGGGGATTGTAGACAAGGCTTATATTTTGAGTAGTGGTAAAATCCTCCTAGAAGGTACCCCAGAAGAAATCGCGAACAATCCAATCGCTCGTGAGCATTACTTAGGGGATAACTTTAGATTATAGGAGGGGACTATGAGATTATTAGATAAATATATACTAAAAGCCTTTGTAGGCCCGTTCCTATTTGGGGTATTTGCCTTTACTAGTATTTTTATTGGTACAGGCACATTGTTTAGAATTGCTCAATATATTACTGAATATGGGGCTCCATTATTGCTTGTTATGAAAGCCTTTGTATTGGCTTTGCCGAGCATTGTTATCTTAACATTCCCTATGTCAGTGTTATTGGCGTCTCTTATGACATTTAGTCGTTTGAGTAGTACTAGTGAAATCGTTGTTATGCGTGCTGGTGGTCTTAGCTTTTTACGTTTAGCAATGCCGGTATACATCATTGCTCTCATCATCTCCATTGGAGCTGTTGCGTTTAATGAATTTGTTGTGCCTCGTACGAATAATATGTATCAAACGATTGTGCGCGAACAGATAATGAAAAATGCATCACCTCAAACACAAAATCATATCGTTTTAAAAACAATGAATGGTAATGATTTAGGCACATTGATGTATGCTAAAAGCTACAATGCAGAGACTAAAAAGTTGAGCATGATTACGGTGCAACAATTTGGTGAAGGTGGCAAGCTACAACAGGTTGAGAATGCAGATACTGCCGTTTGGAATGGTCAATATTGGGTGATGCAAAACGGCATCATTTATGATATTTCCGCCGGTGATGGTGTAGAACGTACAATGAAGTTCAAGGAACAATCCTTACCAATTAAGTCTGCACCAAAGGATATCCAACAAGATCAACGTAAACCTGAAGAACTAACAATCAAAGAATTACGTCATCAAATCAAAGCGTATAAGGCTGCTTATACGAATGCCAATAAACTAGAAATGGAAATGTATCAACGCTTTACAATTCCATTAGCTAGCTTTGTGTTTGCTCTTGTAGGTGCTCCATTAGGTCTTCAAAAGCAACGTTCTAGTTCATCCATTGGCTTTGGTATCAGTATTTTAATCATCTTTATCTATTATGGTGTGATGACATTTGCTGGAGCATTAGGTAAAGGTGGTGCATTGCCAACTGTATTTGCCGCATTAATTCCAGATACATTAGGTATCATTGCTGGCCTATATTTGAACTGGCGTGTATCCAAGTAATTTAGTATATAAAGAACTTAATTTGACTTACGAAATAGCATGTTTTGAAATTAAATAATTGTAATCTTAGGAAAGGAGGGACTCGATGTTAGTAGGTGTTAAAATATTAGTTATTATCGCCCTTATGGGGGGACTTATTGCCTACATGGGGGATAAGTTAGGCACCAAAGTTGGTAAGCGTCGCATGTCCCTCTTTGGATTAAGGCCTAAGCATACATCGATTATTGTTACTATCGTAACAGGTTTATTAGTTGCAGCTGCTACAGTAGGGGTATTAACTATTACCTCTCAAAGTGTACGCACAGCACTCTTTGGGATGGATCAGTTGCGAGCGGATATGAAGCAACTCAATGATGAGGTGGCTGCTAAGACGCAAGAGCTTATTCGAGGTCAAGCATTGCTTGAACAAAATAAGCAAGAATTGGCAGAACGCATGGCGGAAATAGAACAAATCCGCAGTGAAGTTGAAGCTACAAAGGCTGAGTTGGCTAGTGCACAAGCTGCTAAAGATGCCACTGAGGCAGAGTTAGCAACGCTCCAAGCCTCGTACGACGAAGTATCTAAAAAGTTATCTGATTTAGAAGCTACAAGAGCTAAGATGGAAGCTCATATTAAGGAGCTACAAACAACGCAAGAACAGTTGCAAAATGGCATTATTCATTTGCGTGAAGGTACTATTCTTTTCCAAGTTGATCAATTATTAGCACAAGCTGTTGTTCGACCAGGTCTAAGTGAAGAAGACAGCCAAGCAGCTATTAAAAATATTATTGATGATACCAATAAATTGGTGCTACGACGCCTTGGTATAGAAGATCAAGGTCAAGCTATTGTTTATGTAGATCGTCAAAATATTGAGGTGGCTACACAAAAGCTAAATAGTGCAAAGACTCCAATGGTCGTTCAAGTTGTAGCTGCTGGAAATATCATTGCTGGAGAACCTGCAGTGGCAGTTATCCAAGTGTATCCACAACAATTTATTTATAAAAATGGAGAAGTAATCCACTCCGCCGTGATGGATGGAGGCCCTAATGCTCAATCTGCTATGCTTCAATTCTTAAAGCAAGTAAATGAAAAGGCGAGAGCGAAAGGCATTATTCCAGATTCTCTATCTGGGGATATCGGTACGATACCAGGGGATGATTTATTTACTGCTATCCGACGTGTGGCTACTATACATGGCAAGGTTCATGTAGAAGCATATGTTGATGGCGACACATATTCATCTGGTCCTGTTCATCTTAAGTTGCGTATTACTCAAATGCCTGTCTTTAATGATAAGGCAAAAATGCCAGCTTATTAATTAGAATAGTATTTTGGTTTTATATACTTTAAACGAAGGTCTTATGTAAATTTTTACATAAGACCTTCGTTTTGTGTTAAAATATAACTGCTGTATTTTAAACGAGGATAGTTATATGACTGATACTACATACATTTTGGCTGTAGATCCAGGTAATGAGAAAACTGGTGTGGCAATTCTAACACCGTCTGGTACTATGGTGTGTCGTAAAATTATTATGACAAAACAATTCAATGATGAAATTGAACGTACATTAACTGAATACTATGGAATTGTTCATATCGTATGTGGAAATGGTACAAATCATAAATGTTTGTATCCATCGCTTCAACAAATTGGACGAAATCATAGAATTACTACAAGCTTAATTGATGAATCCCATAGTACTGAGGAGGCTCGAAAATTATATTGGAAGTATAATCCTCCTACAGGGTGGCGTAAAATCATTCCTACGTCTATGCAATTTCCACCTGAACCTGTAGATGATTTGACAGCTTTTGTTATTGGCTTACGTTATACAAAACAGTTGAGTCAAGCTGCTAATGACATACAAGGTGAGGCGATGGACGCTAGTGAGTTAGAAGAAAAAAGATTACATGCTATGGAGCAGTTGTACGGTAAAGGAGAAGTACATGAAAAATGAAACTTCAACGCATAACTGGTCAAACTTTATTATGCGTTGCTTAATGATGATTTTAGGGGCCTTAATTTATACTATAGGCTTAGATTTATTCTTAGTACCGAATAGTATCATCGATGGTGGTGTAGTAGGTATTTCCTTGATGGCTGCTGAACTTTCAGGGATTTCTTTTAGTATTTTCGTCGTACTCTTTAACTTGCCTTTCTTATATCTTGGCTATAGAGCTAACGGCAAAAACTTTACGTTCTCTACACTTTTCTCTATCGTGTGGATGGCTATTTTTTCAACATTTGCTCATGATTTTACACCGATTACATCAGATCCTTTTTTAGGAGCTATCTTTGGTGGTATCATCTTAGGTATTGGCGTAGGCCTCATTATACGTAGTGGTGGTTCTTTGGATGGTTCTGAGATAGTAGCCATCATTTTTGATAAACGATCTACCTTCTCTGTTGGTGAAATCGTAATGGCCATGAATCTAGTTATTCTTGGTGCAGCAGGTTTTGTATATAGTTGGAATAGTGCTATGTACTCCTTAATCGCTTATTTCATTGCTTATAAGATGATCGATATTACAATTACAGGCCTTGATGAATCTAAAGGGGTAATGATTATTACTGATGCAGAGAATTCTAAGAATATTGCAGATGCATTAAATGCGAATCTCAATCGTGGTGTTACAATTATGTATGGTGAAGGGGGCTATTTAAAGCAACCTAAGCATGTTTTGTATTCCGTAGTAACAAGACTTGAAATTATGAGGTTAAAAAATACTGTTTATGAAGTAGATCCATCGGCGTTTATTACAATTCAAGACGTACATGATGTATTCGGTGGTAGATTTACAAAAAATGGTCATTAAGAGGTTAATATGAGTAATAAAATAGTAAAAGAAATATTAGATTGGATTTATGCCATTGTATTAGCATTAATTATTGCCATGGTTATTCATATCTTCTTGATTCAACCAACACGTGTATCTGGTGAATCAATGGAGGATACACTACACAATGGCCAATATTTAATTGTAACGAAGTGGCACCATATTATGAATGAAATGCCAAATTATGGACAAATCGTAATCATTGATAGTCGTGTTAATCGAGCTCGTACGTGGGTGGATGATGTAGAGGAACCATTAATGAACTATGTATCTGTCTTTAATAAAGCAGCTCAAACAAATGATGTATGGGTAAAGCGCGTTATTGGTCGTCCTGGTGATGTATTAGAATTTAAAGATGGTCATGTATGGCGTAATGGTGAGCAATTACAAGAGCCATATACCAAAGATACAACAATGAATTATACACGCTCCACACCTGTTACAGTTCCTGAAGGTCATGTATTTGTGATGGGGGATAACCGAAATCATTCTAGTGATAGTCGTTTCATTGGTCCGGTTCCAGTAGATCATGTGCTAGGTTTTGTATCCTATGCAATTTAATACTTTTAAAAGCCTCTCTATAGTGTTGAACACTATAGAGGGGCTTTTTTAGTTAATCATATTATATTTTCATCCATATATATTAGTTAAATGTATTAAATTTAATATCATTAATTAGTAATAATGATTAATGATAATGAAATTTTTAGCTTAATTATGTGAATTTTTGAGAAATAAAATGAAATTGTGTAAAATTTAATTTTGAGAAATGTAGATGAAATCTACGTTTTTAGACTTATTTTTATTCATGAATGAAATTTCATCAAATTTAGTTGTATAAAATGCTTTACAAAAAAATTGGAAGGTGATATATTCTAATCACAGCAAGACACCACTAAAAAAAAGAGGTGAGACTGTGATAGATTATATAGTTGAGGAAACGTGGACACTCCTAATATATTTTTCATAGTTATACCACTTATACAGTGAATGTCTTCTGATAATATAAATTCTTATTTATAAGAAAGAAGGAATTCATTATGAAAAAACAATTCGCAACAATTTTTGCAGCAACAGCAGTATTAGGTGTAACAACAGCATTCGCTGCTAACCCATTCTCCGATGTAACTCCAGATAGCTGGGCATACCAAGCAGTATCCCAATTAGCACAATCTGGTATCGTTAATGGTTACCCAGATGGCACTTTCAAAGGCCAAAACAATATCACTCGTTATGAAATGGCTCAAATGGTAGCTAAAGCAATGGCTAACCAAGATCGTGCTAATGCAGAACAACAAGCAATGATTAACCGCTTGGCAGACGAATTCTCCAATGAGTTGAACAGTTTGGGCGTACGCGTATCTCGCTTGGAAGATCGCGTAGGTAATGTAAAAGTAACTGGTGATGCTCGTATCCGTTACCAAGGTTCTGAAGATAAAGGCGTTTATAAAACAAACAGCAAATCCTTAACAGATGGCCGTGCACGTGTTCAATTCAACGGTAAAGTAAATGATAAAACTGAAGCTGTTGTTCGTGTAAAAGGTAATTACGAATTCGGTGACTCCACAAAAGGTGCTGATGCAACAATCGATCGCGCTTATGTAGATCACAAATTTGGTAATCACGTATCCGCTAAAGGTGGTCGTTTCCAACAAACAATTGGTAGTGGTTTGATGTACGATGATACATTTGACGGTGCTCAATTGAACGTAGGTAATGACAAAGTTCAAGTACAAGGCGCTTATGGTTACATGATGGCAGGTGCTGCTGATGGTAACTCCAAATCCGATAATCCTTCCGTAGCTTACGTAGGCGTTAAAGGTAAAGTTGGTCAAGAATCCACAGTTGGTGGTTTCTACTCTAAATTGTCTAGCGGTAACTTGAACCATAATGGTTCCACAGTAAACTCTGATAGCCAAGATGTATACGGCTTCAATGCAGACTTCCGTAAAGATAAAGTTTGGGTTGGCGGTGAATGGTTGAAAGCTTCCAACGTAAATGACTCCCAAGCTTGGACAGCAGGTGTTGGTTATGGTAATTACGACATCGCTAAAAAAGGTACATGGGATGTGAAAGGTCAATACTTCAACCAAAAAGCTAATGCTCCTATCGTAAGCTCTACTTGGGATCAAGCATATGACTTAACAAATACATCTAATGGTTACAAAGGTTACATGGCTAGCGTAAACTACGCAGTACAAGATAACGTAGGCTTATCTGCTGGTTATGGTTTCAACTCTAAAGACCAAAAAGGTAATGATCTTTCTGATTTCTACCGTGCAGAATTAAACTACAAATTCTAATTCCCTCACAAACAAAAAAAGACTTCTTCGGAAGTCTTTTTTGTTGTATATAAATAGGTAATATTTTCTTTTGTATATAATAGTATATATATAGTAAAATAAATCTATATATAATATAAGTTAAAAATTAATTTGATTAGTACATATATGGATCTATTACACAATATATTGTATGAGGTATTTATGAACCATTTATACAATAAATTGCTATATATTAATTAATAGACATAGTATTAATTAGTAAAACTTAATAATATATATGAGAATTAATCTCATTACATATAAAAATGGATAAATTTTATATTTTTAGTGAAAAAAAATAGACCTTATAAAACCAGATAATATCTAAATTTGAAAGCATTTTAAATTATAAAATTTTTATAATGAGAATGAAATTGAGAAAAAAGGGTTTACACGAAAATTTGGTTATGCTAATATCACCCTACAAGAAGTAACAAACACATGAAACGAAGAACTTCGATGTAGAATGTGGCGAGGAAACGTGGACACTCCCAAAAATTCTTATTCTGAAGAACAGTGTAGAATGTGAATGTTATGACTTGTAACATTTTATATTTCTATTTTTTTCAGAAAGAAGGAATTCAACTATGAAAAAACAATTCGCAGCAATCTTCGCAGCAACAGCAGTTTTGGGTGTAACTACTGCATTCGCAGCTAACCCATTCTCCGATGTAACTCCAGATTCTTGGGCATACCAAGCAGTTTCCCAATTGGCAAACGCTGGTATCGTTAATGGTTACCCAGATGGCACTTTCAAAGGCCAAAACAACATCACTCGTTACGAAATGGCTCAAATGGTAGCTAAAGCTATGGCTAACCAAGACCGCGCTAACGCTGAACAACAAGCTATGATCAACCGTTTGGCTGATGAATTCTCCAACGAATTGAACAACTTGGGCGTTCGTGTAGCTCGTTTGGAAGACCGCGTAGGTAACGTAAAAGTTACTGGTGATGCTCGTCTTCGTTACCGTGATGCTGAACATGCTAAATCCAAATTCGACGCTCGTGCTCGTGTACAATTCAACGCAAAAGTAAACGATCGCACTGACGCTGTAGTTCGTGTAACTTCTGGCAACTTCGAATTGGGTAACTCCACTACAGGTGGTAATGCTAACGCTACAATCGACCGCGCTTATGTTAACCATAAATTCGGCGAACGCGTATCCTTGAAAGCTGGTCGTTTCGGTCAAGTAGTTGGCGGCGGTTTAGCATTTGATGGTACTTTCGACGGTGCTCAATTCAACGCTGGTAACGACAAAGTTAACTTCCAAGCAGCTTACGGTTATGCAGTATCTGGTGAAGCAGCTGGCTTAACTAAAGAACAAAACGTTACTAACACAATCCTTAACCTTAACGGTAAAGTAGGTAAACATACTACAGTTGGTGGTTTCTACGATCGTGTAAACCAATCCTCTGGTATTAAAAATGTATACGGCTTCAACGCTGATGCTAACTTCGACAAAGTTTGGGTTGGCGGCGAATGGTTGAAAGCTTCTAACCAAGACCAATCTCAAGCTTGGACTGCAGGTCTTGGCTATGGTAACTACAACATCGCTAAAAAAGGTACTTGGGATGTTAAAGGCCAATACTTCAACGCTAAAGCTAACGCTCCTATCGTTGATACTACTTACAACCACATCTACACTACAGATGCTAAAGGTTGGATGGCTTCCGTTAACTATGCATTGCAAAACAACGTTGGCTTGTCTGCTAACTACGGCTTCGACTGGAAAGACCAAAACGGTTCTGACCTTTCCGACTTCTACCGTGCAGACCTTAACTACAAATTCTAATTTGATAGTTAACCATATAAAAGGGACTCCTTCGGGAGTCTCTTTTTTTGTGGTTAATAAATATAATTCTATAATAAATTGATATAGAATACCTTTTATCATGCTATTTTAGAACCATAAATGGTATAATAAAGAGTATTATATTTTCTTGTGAAGGAGGTAAGAATGAATCCTTCTTTTTCTCAAATAAAAATGGTAGCCATAGATTGTGATGAGACCTTAGTTCGAAGTGATAATACAGTTTCTGCGTATACGGTGGATGTATTACGTCGCTTGCAGCAGAAGGGAATTAGCATAACTATTGCTACGGGGCGCATGTATCAGACGGCAAAACCAATTGGAACTGCATTACAACTTGGAAATGTTCCGATGATTTTATTTTCTGGTGGCTTAATTCAAGAGTTAGAAACAGGATATAAGCTATTCGAACAAACTGTTCCTATCGATGTGGTACACCGTATCTTTCAACTCGGTCAACAATATGACTGGCATATACAATCTTATGTTGATGATCATTTACTATGTCATCATAGAAATTGGCAATCTGATCATTATGAAAAGCAAACGGGAGCTGTAGCCGAGTTTTTAGGTGATACAATTTATACACTTCCTTCAGAACCTAATAAGCTTATTGCTATCGATTCCGAAGAGTGCATTGATAGGATTATCGATATTTTAACACCTTTAATTGGTGATCAAGTTACATTAGTGCGCAGTCAGCGAGACTTTCTTGAAATTACTGCACCGAATGTATCAAAAGGGAGTGCATTAGCACAATTAGCTACAGACAACAATATTGGTTTGGAACATATAATTTCCTTTGGGAATGCAGAGAATGATATTTCAATGCTCAGTGAAACTGGCTATTCAGTAGCTGTTGAAAATGCTACAGACCCTGTAAAATCCGTAGCGCATGAAGTATGTGGTCATCATAATGAAGATGGCGTAGCTCATTGGATAGAAAAGAATCTTTTATAATGGAGTAAAACTATGGAAGCATTTCGTTTATTAATTGTTACGGGAATGTCTGGTGCCGGTAAAACCCAGGTATTACAAGCATTAGAGGATATGGGCTATTTATGCATTGATAATATTCCTCCTGTACTCATTCCTAAGTTAAGTGAGATTTGTCGACAAGGTGGGGAGCGTACAAATCGTGTTGCTTTAGTGGTAGATATCCGTGGCGGTGAATTCTTCGAAGCCCTTTCTTCCTCTCTTGAAACATTAAGGGAAATGAAGGTGGATTATGAAATCGTCTTTATGGATGCTACAGATGAGACTTTAATTAGACGATATAAAGAAAGCCGTCGTAGCCATCCATTGGCTCCAGATGGACTAATTACTACAGGTTTAAAAGAAGAGCGTCAAATTTTAAATTCTGTACGTCATAAAGCAGATTTTATTATTGATACAACAAATATGAAGACAGCTAGCCTAAAAGAGTATTTAAAAACTCGCTTTACTCAAGTAGATGAAGGTCATGGTATGTCTATTACGGTTGTTAGTTTTGGCTTTAAATATGGTCTGCCTTTAGATGCGGATATGGTTTGGGATGTACGATTCTTACCAAATCCATTCTATATTCCAGATTTTCGTCACAAAACAGGCCGTGTAAAAGCTGTAAATGAATACATTCACTCCTTTGAGGTTACAGAAGAGTTTAAAAAGCGTTATTTTGATACTATAGATTTTCTTGTGCCTAATTATGAGCAAGAAGGTAAATCTCAATTTATTGTGGCTGTAGGTTGTACTGGCGGTATGCATAGATCTGTGGCCATGGCAGAAGCATTATATTCTCATCTCTTAGAAAAAGGTTATCGCGTTTCCGTAGAACATAGAGATATGATGAAAAATAATGTAGAAGAAGATTATAATCCTCATGAAATTAAAACACTTGGTAACTAGATAGGGGTTCTTATGTTGCGAAAAAGATGGTTTCGGTGGCTTATACCGGGCCTAAATATAAAACGTTGGCTTGCCCTGTTTAGTTGTGGTGTAGGTCTTTTGATTATTGGCATTTCTTTGATGTTTAACTATCAATGGCTTGCTGTTCTTGAAGATGTTGTATTGGCCTTTTCCTATAATATGACAGGCTTTTACAATTATAATGTGCTCATTGCTGTGGGTGCAGTTATATTATCGATTGGTGCTATTCTAATGCTAATCGGTACTAGCAAGGTTATTAAAACTATTATTCGTGCTGTATTGCCTAATCCTGATAGCAAGGTGTCGGATATTATCTTCCAAAATATACGCCTTGATAAAGGTCCTAAAATTGTTGTTATCGGTGGTGGTACAGGACTTTCTAACTTATTGCGTGGGTTAAAAACACACACATCTAATTTGTCTGCTATTGTTACAGTAGCAGACGATGGTGGTTCATCGGGCCGTCTCCGTGAAGACTTTAAAATGATTGCCCCTGGTGATTTGCGAAACTGCTTGGTAGCATTAGCCGAACAAGAAGGGGTTATGGAAAATCTTTTCCGCTATCGTTTTGAAGGGGAAAATGAATTATCTGGTCATAGCTTCGGCAATCTCTTTATTACCGCTCTTGCTCAAGTATATGATGGCGATGTGGAGGAAGCACTTGAAGCGGCTAGTAAATTATTACGTGTCCGTGGTCGTGTAATTCCTTCATCTACCGAGTTTATTAAATTAGTAGCAGAGATGACAGATGGTACTATTGTAGAAGGTGAAAGCAATATTCCAAACGCGGGTAAAACCATTCGCCATATGTATAGCGAACCGGCGCAACCAAAGCCGGAAGGTGCTGCGTTACGTGCTATCGATGAAGCAGATGTCATCATTTTTGGACCTGGTAGCTTATATACAAGTATTATTCCAAACTTGTTAACTGATAAAATTGCATCTCATATATGTGCTAGTAAGGCAAATAAAATTTATATTGCTAATGTTATGACTCAACCTGGAGAAACATCAGGTTATACGCTTAGTGATCACGTAGAGGCGCTCATTGCTCATGGTGGAGAAGGTATTGTAGATACCGTACTTGCTAATGATGGACCATTACCAATTCAAATGGTAGAGCAATATAGTGCAGTAGGTTCAGAGCCTGTAGCATTAGATACTAAGAAGTTACAAGCTAAAGGGATTCGCACCATTCGTGCTACTTTAATCAGTCCGAAAAAGCCCGCTGTTCACGATCCAGAACGATTGGGTAAAGTAATTATGGATATTGTTCACGCCATGCAATCGGATACTGAACCACATATCTTAGAATATTATCTCCAACGAGATGATCATTAATGAGAAGGGATACCTATGTCATTTGCAGAAGATGTAAAAAATGAATTATGCCAATATGAATCCTCTAGTGATGCAGATGTGGCCATGAAAATTGAAGCGTCTTGCTTACTGCGCATGGGTGGATCTATCATTCTGGGGATGAAGGGCGCTGTTGGTATTAGATTAGCTACTGCAAACAATGCAGTAGCTCGTCGCTTGTTAGGTATATTAAAAAAGCAATATGAGTTACCTACCAATGTATTAGTACGACAAGGACTAAACTTGCGTAAGAAAAATATGTACACTTTATCTGTGGAGCCATCTCTAGAAGGGCGACAGGCTCTAGAAGATCTTGCTTTATGGCCTGTAACTGAACAAATTCCTCGCAGTTGGCTTAAATCTATGGAGGCACGACGTGCTTTTTTACGGGGCGCTTTTTTAGGTGGTGGCTCTGTTAATAAGCCACAAAGTGATTATCATCTTGAGTTTATGACCGGCAATGAGAACTTTGCAAAGGAAATTATCCACGTATTGCGGCTCTTTCACATTCATGCAGGCTTAACAGAGCGTAAGGAAGAGTATGTGGTATACCTGAAAGAAGGTGACGCAGTAACGAACTGCTTGCAAATCATGGGGGCCCAATCAGCCTTGATGGAGTTTGAAAACGTGCGCATTATGAAGACTGTGCGAAATCAAATTAATCGGCAAGTAAACTGTGAAACTGCCAATTTGCAAAAGGTTGTAGATGCTGCCGTGCGTCAAGTAAAGGCAATTAGAATCATTAATAGAGAAATTGGTATTGATGCACTGCCTGAAAAGTTGCGGATTGTAGCCAAATTGAGATGGGACAATCCAGAAGCGAGTTTAAAAGAGTTAGAAGAATTAATGGATGGTGAATTATCTAAGTCGGGTATTGGTCATCGGTTAAAGAAAATTGAAGCATTAGCACTTACGTATGACCCTATGGGGCTTGAAGAAATATAGAGGGATTAATATATGTTTTCTTATAAATCAAAATATTGTGTAGCTGCGGCTATGGCGGCTATGGCCGCTCTTATAGGCCATGTAGAGGCTCGTGATATAGATTTACAATCAATTGGATACTTTCAGTTTTCTCCGTTACCACCAAGTTTAGTATCTCAAACGGATACATTGTTGTTATCAGATAGTCCTGAATATGTAGGGCCAGTAGGTGGTGTACTTAGTGCGGGTACAATTAATGGGAATGGCCGTATTTATTTTTATCATGTAAATGAAATGGATCAACCCCATAAAATTGCTATCGTTCTAGAGAATCAAACAGCATATCCTAATACTGTTCATGTAATGAGACAGCTAAAATCCGTGGCGACACCAGATTATTTTGCTGCAGGACGTGATTTGTCTCGTAAGGATTTAGAACATCCTTTAGATGAAAGTCCAAATGCGAGACCTTTATATTCGCTAAGTATTCCGCCTCAAGGACGTCAGTTAATCTTTACTGATTTGGAAAATACGCCGGTGTATCAAGATGCATTATTTACAGGCATTGTAGATATTAAAACAGAGGCGCCAATCTTTGCTCGCGTAATGATGCTACCTATGGGCATGGACGCCGTTGATGCATCACATTGGGCTAAGAACCTACCGATAGATGAAATTCAATTGCGCGGTACATATACTGGTTCCAAGCGTAATATGGAGGTTACCACACCTTTTGATACTGCCTTAGGCGGTGCCTTTGTTGAAGTTGGTAACGACCGTGAAGATGCCTTTATCAATGGTGTAGATGAAATGCAAAATAAAGCATTTGTTCGTGACCGTGGTAACTATGGTGTTTCATACACTCTAAAAATTCCTACAAAGGGTAATGAACCATTTAGATTGTATTTTAATCCCCTTGGAGGTCCATATTCCGGGTCCTTTACGGTAAAAGCTCTACACCAACAGGGCGCTCGTAGAGGTCAAACAGATACGCGCACGTATCATATTGGTGGTGCCGATGGTATAACTGCATTAGGGGACGGTACTATATTAGATAGCCGTCTTATGGGCAATTATAATGCAGGTGATTTATTGACATTGCATTTTATGCCTGCAGGGGCATCTAATTTGCCAGTTCGCTTCTTATTAATTCCTGAATCCCTTGCAAATCCACAGAAACAACAGACTATAGCAGTCAATGTACCAAAAGATGTGACAGATAGTTTAGGTCATCCTACTCAAAGTGGCACACAAATTCCTGTGGGTACTATAAATGCTAAAGACACTAATAAGAGTACTGTAGATAATTCTAAATCTGCTATAACCTCTGCTAAACAGGCTGAAACAATTGCTCATGAAGAAACGAAAAAATTAAGTGATAAAGCTGCTGCTGATGCTAAAAAAGAGGCACAACTCAAAAAAGCTAAAGATGCGGAAGAAGTATTAGCGCGTAAGAAAGCTGAAGAAGCTCGTTTGGCAGCAGAAAAGGCTGAATTGGCACGTAAGGCAGCAGAAGCTAAACATGCTGAAGTAGAACGCAAGATGGCAGAGAAAGCCGAGGCTGATCGTAAGGCTGCCGAGTTGAAGGCTGCTCAAGAGGCTCAAGCTGCAAAAGATAAAGCCGCATTAGAAGCGAAAAAAGCTGAAGAGATGCGACAAGCAGAAGAGGCTAAACGCTTAGAGGCAGAAAGAAAAGCTGAACTTGATCGAAAGGTAGCTGAAGCCCGTAAGGCCGAAGAAGAACGTAAAGCTGAAATGGCGCGTATTGAAGCTGCTAGAAAGGCCGAAGCCGATCGTTTAGAGGCGGCACGTAAAGCAGAGGAAGCTCGTGTAGCAGCAGAAGCAAAACGTCTTGAAGAAGAACGCAGAATTGAAGCGGCTCGTATTGAAGCAGCCCGTAAGGCTGAAGAGGCTAGACAAGCCGCAGAAGCTAAGGCTCGTTTTGAGGCACAACGGGCAGCAGAAAAGGCAGCATTAGAAGCTAAAAAAGCTGAAGAAGAACGCTTAGCAGCAGAAGCAAGAGCTCGTTTAGAAGCACAACGAAAAGCAGAACAAGAAGCGTTGGAAGCTCGCCGTGCTGAGGAAGCTCGTAAAGCAGCAGAAGCAAAAGCTGCATTAGAAGCACAACGTGCAGCTGAACAGGCTGCGTTAGAGGCAAAACGCCAAGAAGATGCTCGTAAAGCAGCAGAGGCAAAAGCTGCCTTAGAAGCACAACGTATTGAAGCGGCAAAAAAAGCTGAGGAAGCACGTCGTGCAGAAGAAGCGAGAAAGGCTGAGGAAGCTAGAATCGAAGCGGCTCGTAAAGCAGAGGAAGCTCGTGTAGCAGCAGAGGCTAAACGAGCTGAAGAAGCGCGTAAGGCTGAAGAAGCTAGAATAGAAGCTGCCCGTAAAGCTGAACAAGCTCGTCTGGCAGAAGAAGCTCGCCGAGCAGAAGAAGCACGTCGTTTAGAAGCTGCTAGACTTGAAGCAGAACGCAAGGCGGAACAAGAACGTCTTGAAGCGGCTCGTAAAGCAGAAGAAGCTCGCGTTGCTGCTGAAGCGAAACGACAGGAAGAATTGCGTAAAGCAGAGGAAGCTCGTATTGCAGCTGAAGCAAAACGAGCAGAAGAACTTCGTAAAGCAGAGGAAGCTCGAATCGCAGCTGAAGCGAAACGTGCAGAAGAAGCACGTAGAGCTGAGGAAGCGCGCCGCATAGAAGAGGCTAGACGAGCGGATGAAGCCCGCAAAGCAGAAGAGGCTCGTATAGCTGCTGAGGCACGTAAGGCAGAGCAAGCTAGATTGGCTGCAGAACGTGCAGAAGCTGAACGTCAAGCAGCAGAAGCAAAACGTATAGCTGAAGAACGTTATCAAGCTCATTTAGAAGCGGAACGTAAAGCAGAAGAAGCTCGTCAACAAGCTCTTGCGCAAGCTGAAGTAGAACGTAAAGCAAAAGAACGAGCTGAAGCAATTCAACGTGTTAAAGAACAACAAGAATATGCTCGTCGTCGTGCTGAACTTGCCCGTCAACAAATTGAAGCAGAACGTAAGGCGGCACAAGCGGCTAAGACAGGACCTTCCTTCAGTGAACTTGATGACGTCCATGAAGATACTCCATCTGTAACGATTCCAAATGCTGTATCTATTGATGAATTGACTAAACCAAGACCGACTGCATCTCAAAATACACGTCGTCGTGATCAACGTCAACCTCAACAAAATGCACAACAAAATCCTATAACTTATGATCAACAAGGACAAGCACCGTATGCTTCACAGCAAGGTCAACAAAATGATGATCAAAATCCACCAAAATTGTATCCTATGAATCGATAATACTAGATTATAATAATGAAAACGATTTTTATGTAATCACAGATTATTTAATTGCGTATAATTGGTGAAGTATAGAGAGGACAAGCCATTTTATAAGGCTTGTCCTCTTTTTAAAATACTTATGAACTTTCGCTTTTACATTGACTTTCAAGGGTAGATTCAGTACAATAAATAAAGAAAATGCACCTATGGTACGAGAGACCATTGCATATTACAAAACCTTTTAATTTAGTCCAGAGAGGCTGAGAAAGGAATATAGTTGAAGCGCCCCCATAAGGGCTTCTTTGTGCAAACTATTTGACCTTTTGCCCTGGGCAAAAGGTCTTTTTTGTTACGTGAGTTAGGAGGAAATCATGGGACAAGTTAGCCTAAAAGGCAAACATTTATTGGGTTTGCAAAATGTGTCACCTGAAGAAATCAAATTGATTTTAAATGTGGCAAAGAAAATGAAAAAAATCGTTCTTTCTGATGACAAGAAGGTTCCACTTCTAAAGGGGAAATCCATTATCAACCTCTTTATGGAACCTAGTACTCGTACCCGTAGTTCCTTTGAATTGGCCGGTAAATATTTAGGGGCTGACGTTATTAATCTTTCTCCAAGCGGTTCTTCCATGGGTAAAGGTGAAAGCTTCCGCGATACCTTGCTAACTTTGTCCTACATGGGCACAGATGCTATCGTAATGCGTCATAGTGCTGAAGGGGCTCCTCTATATGCCACAAAAGCAGTAGATCCTATCATCATCAATGCTGGTGATGGCGCTCATGAACATCCAACACAAGCGTTATTGGATATGTACTCTATTTTGGAGAAAAAAGAATCTATTGAAGGTCTAAAAGTTGTTATCTTAGGCGATATTATGCATAGCCGTGTAGCAAGATCTAATATTTATGGCCTTACAAAAATGGGTGCTAAAGTACATTTGGCTGGTCCTCGTACGATGGTATATCCAGAGCTCGAAAAATTAGGTGTTACCGTACACCACGATATTCGTGAAGCAGTGGCTGATGCAGATGTGGTTAACGTACTTCGCATTCAATTAGAACGTATTCATTCTGCGTTGTATCCTACAAATAGAGAATATGCACGTATCTTTGGTATTAACAATGATGTATTGAAATTGGCTAAAGATGATGTGATGGTAATGCATCCAGGTCCTATGAACCGTGGCCTTGAAATTGCACCAGATGTAGCATATTCTGATCAATCCGTAATTCAAGAACAGGTACGTAATGGCGTAGCTGTACGTATGGCTGTATTGTACTTAACTATTATCGGAGGTGACGGTAGTGAGCTTGCTTATTAAAAATGGTACGGTAGTTAATCCGGCAAAAAAACAAAACGAAGTAGCAGACGTTCTCGTAAAAGATGGTAAAATTGCAGCCATCGGTCAAAACTTGAGTGCTGAAGGCGCTGAAGTATATGATGCAACAGGTCTTATCGTAGCACCTGGTCTTATCGATATTCACACACATTTGCGTGAACCAGGCCAAGAAGCTAAAGAAGATTTCCACTCTGGTACACAAGCGGCTGCTGCTGGTGGCTTCACACGTGTAGTCACTATGGCTAATACAAATCCAGTTGTAGATAATGCTGCACTTGTAAGAGGTTTACAAAAACAGGCTGAACTCACTGGCGTTGTGAAAGTAGAATTTATTGGTGCTGTATCCAAAGGCCTTGAAGGTAAGGAACTTGCTGAAATGGGCGATATGGCGGAAGCTGGTGTAGTAGCATTCTCCGATGATGGTCACTATGTAGAAAATGCTGCATTTATGCGTCGTGCCTTAGAATACTCCTCCATGTTTAATAAAATGGTTATCGACCATGCAGAAGATATTACATTGACTAAAAATGGTCATATGCATGAAGGCATCGTTTCCTATGAACTAGGTGTTATTGGTCGTCCTGCAGTAGCTGAAGATTTGGCGGTTGCTCGTGATATCTTGTTATCTGAAATGACAGGCGGTCACATTCATATTGCACACGTAAGTAGTAAAAATACAGTGGACATGGTTCGTCGTGCAAAAGCAAAAGGTCTTAATGTAACTTGTGAAGTTACAAGCCAACATTTATCTTTCACAGATGAATACTTACGCGAATATAATCCAGCATTCAAAATGGCGCCTCCAATTCGCTCCGAAGATCATCGTCAAGCATTATTAGAAGGCTTGAAAGATGGCACAATCGATGCGATTATTACAGACCATGCACCACATGCATATGAAGAAAAAGACCATGAGTTCTGCTGTGCACCAAATGGTTTCAGTGGTCTTGAAACATCTTTAGCAGCGGTTATTACCAATGCGTATGGTCCTGATAAACTTAGCATCGACCAAGTTGTGTACTATATGAGTACACGTCCAGCTGAATTAATGCGCCTTGATGCAGGTGTTCTTGAAGTTGGTAAACCAGCAGATATTACTGTATTCTCCACAACTGAAGAGTGGACAGTAGATCGTAATAAATTCTATACAAAAGGCAAAGTCAGCCCATTTGATGGTATGACAGTTACAGGTAAGGCCAAACTCACAGTAGTTGATGGCAAAGTAGTTATGAAGGAGGGCGTAGTCTTATAATGAAAGGCAAGTTAGTTCTTGAAGATGGTTCCGTGTTTGAAGGTTCCTTATTAGGTGGCGCTCCTACATTAGGGGAAGTTGTATTTAACACAGGTATGACAGGGTATCAAGAAATCTTGACTGACCCATCCTATGCGGATCAAATTATTACATTAACATATCCTTTGATTGGTAATTATGGTACATTGAATGCTATTACTCAAGGTCCTAAACCATATTGTAAAGGCTTTATCGTAGGCGAACTGTGTGATTTCCCATCTAACTGGCAAAATGAAGGCCTATTTAGCGAGTATCTTCGTTTACACGGCATCCCTTGCCTTTATGATGTAGACACACGTGCTATTACACGTGTTCTTCGTAATCATGGTGTAATGAAAGGCGTGCTTGTACGTTCTGATTACCCTATGGAAGATATCCAAAAATTATTTAAACAAGACTTGCCAACAGATCAAGTTATGCGTGTAACTACAAAATGGCAAGGTATGCGTGGCGATAAAAATGCAGAGTTCCATGTAGCTGTAATGGACTATGGTGTAAAGGAAAATATCCTTCGCTCTTTAGAAGCAGCTGGTTGCCGCTTAACAGTGTTCCCTGCAGATGCTAAGGCTGAAGATGTATTGGCAGCAAATCCAGATGGTGTATTCTTATCTAACGGCCCTGGAGACCCTCAAGATCTTGGCTATGCTGTAGAAGAAGTAAAGAAATTGTTCGGTAAAAAACCTATCTTCGGCATTTGCATGGGCCATCAAGTATTGGCTCAAGCCTATGGTGGTACAACATTTAAATTAAAATTTGGTCACCGTGGCTCTAACCATCCGGTACAAGATTTACGTACAGGCCGTGTATATATTACATCTCAAAACCATGGCTATGCAGTAGATGATACTTCCTTGCCAGACTTTGTAGAAATTACACATCGCAGTGTAAATGATGGCACTGTAGAAGGTATGCGTCATAAAGAATTGCCTATCTTCTCTGTACAATATCACCCAGAAGCGTCCCCAGGACCTACTGATAATCTATATTTATTTGACGAATTTGAAGACTTAATGAGAAAGGGAAAATAATATGACCACAGAAGCAAAAAAAGTACTTGTAATTGGTTCTGGTCCAATTATTATCGGCCAAGCAGCAGAGTTTGACTATGCTGGTACACAAGCATGCCGTTCCCTTCGTGAAGAAGGTTATAAAGTAGTATTGGTTAACTCCAATCCTGCTACAATCATGACTGATACAGATATTGCAGACCGCGTATATGTAGAACCGATTAGTCTTGAATTCGTAACAGAAGTAATAAAAAAAGAACGCCCTTGGGGCTTGTTGGCTACATTGGGTGGTCAAGTAGGTCTTAACATGGCCGTACAATTGTCTGAAGCTGGCGTATTAGAAGAATATGGTGTAAAACTTCTAGGTACAACACTTGAAGCTATTAAACAAGCCGAAGACCGTGAGCTCTTCAAAGAAGCGATGAAGGAAATCAATCAACCAGTTCCTGAATCCGATATCTTTAACGATCTTGAAGAAGCCGTAGCGTTTGCTAATCGCATTGGTTATCCTATCATCATTCGTCCTGCCTATACATTGGGCGGTACTGGTGGCGGTATTGCACATAACGAAGATGAAATGTATGAAATCACACGCCGTGGTTTGAAACTTTCACCAATTCACCAAATCCTAGCAGAACGTTCTGTAGCAGGTTGGAAAGAAATTGAATACGAAGTAATGCGCGATAGTGCAGATAACTGCATCATCGTATGTAACATGGAAAATATCGACCCTGTAGGCGTACATACTGGTGACTCCATCGTTGTGGCACCAAGCCAAACATTGAACGATATTCAATACCAAATGCTTCGTACTGCATCTGTAGATATCATTCGTTATTTGAAAATCGAAGGTGGTTGTAACGTACAATATGCGTTGAATCCAAATAGCAATGAATATATCGTTATCGAAGTAAACCCTCGTGTATCCCGTTCCTCTGCATTAGCATCTAAAGCAACTGGTTACCCAATTGCGAAGGTAGCTGCAAAAATTGCAGTAGGCATGACATTGGATCAAATTACAAATGCTGTAACTGGCGAAACAAAAGCGTGCTTCGAACCTACTCTGGACTATGTAGTAACTAAGTTCCCACGTTGGCCATTTGAAAAATTCAATTTGGCAGACCGCACATTGGGCACTCAAATGAAGGCTACTGGCGAAGTTATGGCTATCGACCGCTCTTTGGAAGGCTCCTTGCTTAAAGCAATTCGTTCCTTGGAAATTGGCTTAGACCATATTGAGCTTAAGAAAATCTCTCATGAGTCCATGGAACAATTGATTGAACGTTTGCATTTAGTAGATGATGAACGTATCTATGTTGTAGCAGAAGCACTTCGTAAGGGCATTAGTGTAGAGAAAATTCATTACATTACAAAAATTGATACATTCTTTATTGAGAAAATCAAAAATATTGTTAATGTAGAAAAAGCGCTAGCTGAACATGGTTTAACAGAAGACGTATTGCGCAAAGCAAAACGTTATTCCTTCACTGATTCTGTTATCGCTCGTTATGCTAATACAACAGTAGATGAAGTTCGTGCAAAACGTAAAGAATGGAACATTCTTCCAACATATAAATATGTAGATACATGTGCTGCTGAATTCGAATCTAAAACACCGTACTACTACAGTGCTTATGCACAAGAAGACGAAGTTAAACCACTCGGTGAAAAATCCGTTGTCGTACTTGGTTCCGGTCCAATTCGTATCGGTCAAGGCGTAGAGTTCGACTACTGCTCCGTACATTCCTCTTGGGCACTTCGTAAAGCGGGTTACCAATCTATTATGATCAACAATAACCCTGAAACAGTGTCTACAGACTTTGATATTTCTGATTCCTTGTACTTTGAACCATTAACAGTGGACGATGTAATGGAAATCATCGATAAAGAAAAACCAGCTGGCGTTATTGCTCAATTTGGTGGTCAAACAGCGATTAACTTGGCAGGTCCATTAGCTAAGCGTGGTGTCAAAATCCTCGGCACATCCGTAGATAGCATCGATATGGCAGAAGACCGTGAACGCTTTGATGAATTGTTGGCAAAACTTGGCATTCCTCGTCCAGTAGGTGCTCTTGTAACTTCCGATGAAGAAGCGCAAGCAGCCGCTAAAAACTTGAAGTATCCATTAATCGTTCGTCCTTCTTATGTATTGGGCGGTCGTGCCATGGAAATCGTATACAACGATAAAGAGCTTGATGTATACATGAAGGAAGCCGTAGTAGCATCCAAGGAACATCCTGTTCTTATCGACCGTTACATGGTTGGTATGGAGGTAGAGGTTGACGCTATTTCCGATGGTACTGACGTATGTATTCCTGGTATCATGGAACAAATCGAACGCGCCGGTGTTCACTCTGGTGACTCCATGGCCGTTTATCCTGCTCAACATTTGAGCCAAGAATTGATTGATCAAATCGTGGACTATACACGTCGTATTGCAGTAGGCCTTAATGTTAAAGGTGTACTTAATATTCAATACATCGTAGCTGATGGTGAACTTAACGTAATCGAAGTTAACCCTCGTTCTAGCCGTACTGTACCATTTATTTCTAAGGTTACAGGCATCAATATGGTAGAATGTGCAACACGCATTGCTCTTGGTGAAAGCTTAAAAGATTTGGGCTTGCCACTCGGTCTTGTACCTAATAAACCATATGTAGCTGTAAAAGCACCTGTATTCTCCTTCTCCAAAATGGGCCTTGTAGAAATCGCTCTTGGACCTGAAATGAAATCTACTGGCGAAGTTATGGGTATTGGTCGTACATATTCTGAAGCTTTGTTTAAAGCTATCAATGGCGCCAACATGCGTATCCCAGAAGATGGTACTATCCTCATGACAGTAGCAGACCGCGATAAAGCAGAGGCGTGTGAACTTGCAAAAGGTTTCATCGATCTTGGTTATCACATTGAAGCGACTGGTGGTACAGGCAAATACTTTATCGAACACGGTGTTGATTGTAAGGTGGTTAACAAAATCTCTGAAGGTGATGACAACTGTGCTGACCACATCCGTCAAGATAAAGTCGATCTTGTACTCAACACATTGACTGCAGGTAAACGCCCTGAACGTGAAGGCTTCCAATTACGTCGTCTCGCTGTAGAAATGGGTACACCTTGCTTGACAAGTCTTGATACAGCTCGTGAAGTATTGCGCGTTGTAGCTAATCGTAAAGATGATGCTAACTACAATGTAGAAGCATTACAAGATTTTGAATTGGAGTAAAAATCATGAGTGGCTATGTAGAACAGGGCGAAGTCGTTCGCAATGAGCAAATAGGCTCTGATGTGTGGATTATGGATATTCACGCACCAAAACAAGCAGCAGAAGCAAAGGTAGGACAGTTTTGTAATGTTCGCGTAGCGGACTCTACGGCGCCATTATTGCGTCGCCCTATTAGCTATGCTGGATTTGATGCACAAAAGGGTATTATTACCCTTTTGTATCGCGTCGTAGGTAAGGGGACTGAAATTATGACACGTCTCGTACCTGGCGATACACTAGATTGTTTAGGACCTTTGGGGGAACCATTTGTAACATCTAATAATATGCTTCTTGTTGGCGGTGGTGTTGGTATTGCACCAATGCTATGCATCGCATCCCATTTGAAAGAAGGGGAAGAGGCACAAGTTATTCTTGGTTTTAGAAATGAAAGTGAAACCTTCTGGGCAGATCTATTCAAAGATACGCCTGTTCAAGTCCACATCACTACTGATGATGGTAGCGTAGGTACAAAAGGTTTCCCTACAGCAATCATGCCTGAGCTGATTAATGGCAATACTTTTACATCTGTTATGACTTGTGGTCCTACACCGATGATGAAAGGTGTGGCACAAGTAGCTAAAGAGCTCAACGTACCTTGCCAAGTATCTCTTGAAGAACGTATGGGCTGTGGCACTGGTGGGTGTTTAGGTTGTGCTTGTGATGGTGCAGGTGGCAAACGTTACAAAGTTTGTAAAGATGGTCCTGTATTCCCAGCTGAGGAGGTGTTCTTTTAATGAGTGAACGCGATTTAAATAACACCGTTACGCCGAATCCAAAGCTTGCTATTGATTACTGCGGTATTAAGATGAAAAATCCTATTATCGCTGCATCTGGTACCTTTGGTAATGGTCCTGAGTATGCTGGTTATTTAGACCTTAGCAATGAGGTAGGTGCTATTTCCGTTAAAGGTTTAACACCTAAAGGTCGTCACGGTAATCCAGGGACTCGTATTGCAGAAACACCGTCTGGTGTTTTAAACTGTATTGGCCTTGAAAATCCTGGGGCAGAACATTTTGTAACAGATATTTTACCAGAGCTCAAGAAATATGATGTACCATTGTTAGCGAATATGTCTGCTGGCACGGTAGAGGAATTTGCATGGATGGCAGAAACTCTATCTGTAGATGGTATTGCAGGACTTGAAGTTAATGTATCATGTCCAAATGTTGCCTGTGAAGGCATGGCTTTTGGTGTAGATCCTAAGGTAGTAGAACAAGTAACTAAAGCGGTTCGTAAGGTAACAGATAAGCCTGTTATTGTAAAACTTTCACCGAATGTTACAGACATTGTGGAAATCGCAAAGGCTGTAGAAGCTGGTGGCGGTGATGGGGTAAGTCTTATCAATACCATTCTTGGCATGGCCATAGATATACATCGTCGTAAACCTGTTTTGGGTAATATTTATGGTGGTTTATCTGGTCCAGCTGTAAAACCGGTAGCACTTCGCATGGTGCACCAAGTGTATAAAGGGGTTAATATTCCTATTATGGGCCTTGGTGGCATTATGACAGGTACTGATGCTATCGAATTTATGATGGCTGGTGCGCAGGCTGTCCAAGTTGGGGTTGCTACGATGGTAGATCCAACAGCTATTTCTCGTATTGCTCGAGAAATGGGCGATTATGTGGAACAATATAATCTTAACAGCATTACTGATATAGTAGGTGCTGTCCATCAAGGATAGTTAAAAAAAGACCTAGTACATTATGTACTAGGTCTTCTTTTATGTATTGTATTAATGTTCATAACTGTACAAAATCTCATACGATAAATTATAAATACC
>CAKPSA010000003.1 GCA_934183145.1 uncultured Veillonella sp. | reverse complement strand
GTTGCAGCATGCGGTATTCCTAAATTCCAAATGACAGGTCTGGCTGAAAAAATCTATAACGCTATGAAACGTCTTGGCAAATTATAATACACAAGTTTTACTAATACTAAAGTCCGCTTGATATAGCAAGCGGACTTTTTGTGGTTAATAGAAAAGCGTACGCATAATTGATGTATCATTTATGCGTACGCTTTATATATTAATGTATATCTTTATATATTAGTGAATATCTTTATGTTCTTTAATATCTTGGTCAGCTTCTTTAGCCAAATTTTCTAGAGCTCGTTTAGGCGCAGTTCGTTCACCCGTTTCAGGATCCACGAATTCAACGCGGTCTAATGTATCTGTAATTTGACCCTTAATAAATCCTAGATAAATTTCGTAGAGTTCTTTTTTTTCTGCCAATTCCTCTGGTGTGAGTTGTTGTCCAGATTTTTTCTTTGCTGCTAATTCATTTATACGTTTTAATGTATCATTAATATTACTCATATTGACCTCCTGTATTCCATATTAGAATAGCTTGATTTATTATAACATAGAACTTAATGAATACGTATGGTAAGATATAAGTTGTACGCATCTGTACTTTCACAGGTGAGAAAGGAGAGCTGTATGCGTGTAACAAAAGCGATAAAGGCAGAGCAATTGAAATTACTGCAAGAGCATTATTTTGATGCAAAACCTGCCCTTGAGTATACAAATGAATTTGAATTATTAGTAGCCGTTGTGTTATCTGCACAATGTACGGATGAGCGGGTTAATATCGTTACTAAACGATTGTTCCCTGAATTAAATCATCCTGCTAAAATGCTTGAAATAGGGGTTACAAAACTAGAAACTCTTATTAAAGATTGCGGTCTTTATAAGTCTAAAGCAAAAAACTTAATTGCTACCTGCCAAATTTTGGTAGAACAATATCATGGTGAGGTACCGCGTGAATTTGATCAACTTGTAGAATTACCTGGTGTGGGTCGTAAAACGGCTAATGTGGTAGTGTCTGTATTATTTGGCACGCCCGCTATTGCAGTAGATACCCATGTATTCCGCGTAGCAAATCGATTAAAACTAGGGATTGCAAAAACTCCAGAAGAGATGGAGAAGAAATTGCAAAAGGCTATCCCTAAAGAGGATTGGGCTGCAGCCCATCACTGGTTAATTTACCATGGCCGTAAATTATGTAAGGCTCGTAAGCCTTTATGTGAAGAATGTTTTTTAAATCATGTATGCCCTTCGGCGGGAAAGGTTTAATATGAAAGTAAATAACGAAGAATTTATTGCCCTTTGTGCTACTCATGGCATTGAGGGAATTGATATTGTAAATGAGTTAATGCGTTTTAAAGTACTAGATCAATTGATTTCTAGTAATGCTAGCTCCCGTGAGTGGGGCGTAACGGCAGATGATTTATATGCATTAGCAGAAAAATCTACAGTAGAGTCTTTTGGTCCTGTTCCATATGATTTGAATACATTCCAAGCTCTATATGGTCCATCTTTTAGAGTGGAATTATTTGACTTCATTAGTGATACAGGTATTTTAGAGGGACTCGATGTAGGCATAATTTGGGAAACTCCTGTCCGTGAAAGCATCGAAGCTCATAGTAAAACAGGGGAACTTGTTCTATATGCGTATGTAGAAGAATATGCAGGCATGATTGAAGAGATACTTCAATCCTATGAAGATAAAAAAGTTGTGCTTTATACGGCATCTCCAGTGTGCTATAGCATTTTGACACGTTTGTATCCGATGGCTCAAATTATTAATCAATGGCCTCATCGTAGCTATTTTGATCATATCTTTACAGGTACGGTTGGCATGTTCCAATCTTCTGAAGATATTGTGGAAGAAGTGGCAAATGGACTACATAATCTTGTTCCAGAAGGGACTGCACAATTATTCTTACCTGCAACAATGGCACAAAATCAATTGGGCTTAAATAATATGGCGTTGCAATTCTTCTTGAATCAAAAGCGTGTGGAAGCCATTCGTGAATGGACTCCATTAGGGGCTTACGAAATTGTATATGGTAAGTACGATGTTAAAAAGATGCGTGTTGGCTTGCGTGAACGCGTAGGGGAGGAATGGAAAATGATTAATTATATTCCATTACCTCATGGTGTGTTTGCTCAATTGCCAGTATTCACAGTATTAAATTATGGCTTGTCCTTACGCTCTATTTTGTTACCAGGCGGTCAAACTGATGTAGCCTTAGGTCAAGATGGTATTTACTGTATCGACAGCCGTGTTTCTGAATTAGGACGTAATGCTCTTTTAGAAAGTGGCGCTTATTTCCTCACATTTAAACGTCATGCGGATCATGTAGATGTAGATATTACTACAGAAGCACCAACTGATGATATTTACTGGATGTTCCCTGATGCTGAATTAGCCTATATGTGGTATGCATACTTCTGTAGTACTATTGGTCAAACATTGATCCAAGAAATCTCTATGCTCGTTCAAACAGATGAGTCTTTTGGCTATATGCTTAGCAGTGTACGTCGACGCGTTTTAGATGTTAACAACGAAGCCCAATTAATTTCATCTGTGCAAGCTGCTGATGAAGCTTATATCAAGGCTGTTGCAGAAGCAACTACAAATTGGAAATCTACGGTAGATGAGTTAGGTGCTCAAGTTATGCCTCCTACAACATCTATTGATATTGAAGATTATAGCGATTATAAAAACTAATTGTAAAAGTCCGATATTTAGTTTAAAATATATCGTATCCTAAAAAAATTGAACTACTAAATATAGTAGGTATGAAACATACTACACAAATGTGTAAGAAAGGAGGACTCATGGCAGTTATTAATTTTGAAATCTTCAAAGTTATCGGTACTTTATCTGAAGATAAAGACGGTTGGAAGAAACAATTAACATGCACTAGCTGGGGCAAATATAATCCTAAATTTGACCTTCGTGCTTGGGATAGTGAATATACAAGCATGAAAAAGGGTATTACCCTTTCTTTAGAAGAGCTCATCGCATTGCGTGATATCCTTAACGAAAGCGACTTAGAGACTATCTTAGCTGAGTCTATTGAAGAAAAACAAGCATCCAAGGAATAGCATTGGCAACTTGCATTTGTACAAGTGTCGTGCTATAATCTATAAGAATAATATTGATTGTCGGAAAGAGGTGTATAGAATGAAACAAGGTATTCATCCAGACTATAAAGAAGCTACAGTAACTTGCGGTTGTGGCAACACATTCAAAACTGGCTCTGTAAAAGAAGACCTTCGTGTAGACGTTTGCTCCAAATGCCATCCGTTCTTCACTGGTCAACAACGCGCAGCTCAAGCTCGTGGTCGTATTGAACAATTTAACAAACGTTACGGCAAATAATTTGTCATGTAATGTAGCATCTATTGGCAGGGCTATGAGCTCTGCCTCTATTTGTTTATGAGAGGAGCTCTTGTGAACACAGAACGTATTAAAAAGTTTGTCGGTGGACAAGCTGTGATCGAAGGTGTCATGATGAGGGGACCTGGCGTTACAGCAACAGCTGTACGAGAGCCAGCGGGAACCATTGTAGTTCAAAAAGAGCCTACAAAATCTATTGCTGACACATATCCAATTTTGAAAAAACCATTTCTTCGGGGCTGTGTAGCTCTTTATGAATCCCTCGTAATTGGCATGAAGGCCTTGTCCTTCTCTGCTAAGGCCGCTGGTGATGAAGAGGAAGAAATGTCTAATAGTGAAATTGCCATTACTATGGTTATTTCCACCATCTTTGCGATAGCTGTATTTTTGGCATTGCCTACATTTATCGTAAAATTTATTCCTGGTGTACAGGATAATCATGTTGTATTAAATCTCATTGAAGGTGTTATTCGTTTAGTTCTTTTCCTACTCTATATTTGGGGGATTGGACTTACGAAGGATATTCAACGAGTTTTCCAATATCATGGGGCAGAGCATAAAACGATTCATACTTATGAATTAGACTTGCCTCTCACTGTAGAAAACGTTCGTAAACAAAGTCGCTTACATCCGCGATGTGGTACAAATTTCTTACTTATTGTTATGGTTGTAAGTATCTTTGTATTTGCCTTTTTAGGTTGGCCTAATTTGTTAGAACGTATCGTAAGCCGCGTACTTCTTATGCCAGTAGTGGCAGGTATTGCGTACGAGGTCATTCGTCTTGCTGGTCGTAGTGAGCATTCCTTTGTGCAAGCTCTTATTAAACCTGGTCTTGCATTACAATATATGACCACACGTGAACCAGAAGATGATCAAATTGAAGTAGCTATACGTGCTCTTGAAGAGGTTCGCCCTCCTGAGAGTGATGCTTATGAAGAGGAATAAACATGCTAGTAGATAAATTACAAGTTATTGAAGATAAATTTATGGACCTGGAGCAGCGCATCAGTGACCCTGAAGTGATTGCGCGCCAAGATGAATGGCGTAAATTAACACGTCAACATGCTCAATTATCTGAAACAGTGGAAACATTCCGTACTTATAAAAAAGTATTAGCTGGTATTGATGAAGCTATGGAAGTTATCGAAGATAAATCCATGGATGAAGAATTCCGTGAAATGGCACAAGAGGAATTGAAAGAGCTAAAACCGCAAAAAGAGGAATTAGAAGAGAAATTGCAAATTCTTTTATTGCCTAAAGACCCTAATGATGATAAGAACATCATCATCGAAATTCGCGGTGGTGCTGGCGGTGATGAAGCGGCACTATTTGCAGGCGATTTGTTCCGTATGTACACAAAATATGCGGAAAGCCAAGGCTGGCGTTGTGAGATTATCGATGCCAATGAGCCTGAATTAGGTGGATTTAAAGAGGTTATTTTCTCTGTAGATGGTGAAAATGTATACTCTAAGATGAAATTTGAATCTGGTGTACATCGTGTACAACGTGTGCCTGCTACAGAAACACAAGGTCGTGTACATACGTCTACAGTTACTGTGGCTGTATTACCAGAAATGGAAGATGTTGATATTGAAGTTAATGAAAAAGACTTAAAAATTGACACATATCGTGCGAGTGGTGCGGGCGGTCAGCATATCAATAAAACTGAATCTGCTGTTCGTATTACACACTTACCATCCGGTATCGTTGTAGCTTGTCAAGACCAACGTTCTCAATTACAAAACCGTGAAAAAGCTATGCGTGTATTGCGTGCTAAATTGCAAGACCAAGCCGAACAAGAGGCTATTTCTAGCATGGCTGCAGACCGTAAAAGCCAAGTTGGTACTGGTGACCGCAGTGAACGTATTCGTACCTATAACTATCCACAAGGTCGCGTAACTGATCATCGTATTAACTTAACATTGTATAAATTAGATGCTATTTTAAATGGCGATCTAGATGAAATTATTCAAGCCTTAAATGCTGCTGACCAAGCGGCAAAAATGCAGGAGGCTAATACAAATGCATAAGGAGATTTGGACAATCGGTCGTATTCTCCAGTGGACAGAGCAGTACTTTCAAAGCAAGGAGATGGATACACCTCGACTTGATGGGGAAGTACTGCTTTCTCACGTTTTAGGCAAGGATCGTATTTATCTATATACCCATTATGACCAACCGCTTATTCAAGAGGAACTCGACGCCTTTAGACCTCTAGTTCAAGAACGGGCTAAGGGGCATTGTGTAGCAGCCATAATTGGAGAAAAGGACTTTATGGGATTGACCTTTAAGGTTAATGATAAGGTATTGATTCCACGACCTGATACAGAAACATTGATTGAGTATGTACTGGGGGCGTATTCAAAAAATAGCGATGTACATATCCTGGATGTATGTACGGGCCCTGGTACGATATTGTTAAGTCTACTGCACTATTTGCCGAATGCGTGTGGTGTAGGTCTTGAAATTTCTACCGATGCTTTGTCAGTGGCTAAGGAGAATGGTGAAAGATTCAACTTAAATGATCGTGTTCAATTGTTAGAGTCCGATATGTTTTCTGCCTTGGTTGGTAATGCTGAAAAGTTTGACCTCATCGTATCGAATCCACCATATATTCGTACGGGAGATGCTAAATTGTTGTCTCAAGACGTGTTAAATGAGCCTCACATTGCCTTATTTGGCGGTGAAGATGGGTTAGAATTCTATCGTATTTTAGCTAAAGCATGTGGAACATATTTAAAATCACAAGGCCGTATAGCTTTTGAAATAGGTTATGATCAAGCTGAAGCAGTCAAAGCTTTATTGGAAGAAACAGGGCAGTATTCTAATATTCAATGTATTGCTGACCTTGGTGGAAACGACCGCGTTGTAACAGCTGTGTATGAGGGATAATATGGATACTCAAATAATTACAAATCCATCAGATCAAGAACTAGATAGTCTCGCTCGCGCTTTACGTAATGGCGAATTGGTGTCCATTCCTACAGAAACTGTATATGGATTAGGTGCAAATGGACTTGATCCGGAGGCGATGGATAAAATTTATGCTGCCAAAGGTCGTCCTTCAGATAATCCATTGATTTTACATGTTCCTAATAGTGAAAGTATAAAACCTTTAGTAACAGCGGTTTCAAAGACGGCACAACTATTAATGGATACATTTTGGCCAGGCCCTTTAACGATTACATTGCCTAAATCTGATTTGGTGCCGGATCGTGCTACAGGTGGCTTACCTCGTGTGGCGTTACGTTGCCCTGATCATAAGGTTTGCCGTGCATTATTAGAACGTACAGGTGTACCTGTAGCGGCTCCTAGTGCAAATATATCTGGTCGGCCAAGTCCTACAACGGCACAAGATGTTTACCATGATATGAAGGACCGTATTTCTTATATTTTAGATGCTGGTCCATGTACGATTGGTGTAGAATCTACTGTAGTGGAAGTTCATGATGATAAGGTCATTATATTGAGACCCGGTGGAATTACAAAAGCACAGCTTGAAACAGTTGTGGCTACTGTTGAATATGACACTGCTCTAGTTAATGCTACCACTAAGCCTAAGGCTCCTGGTATGAAGTATACTCACTATGCGCCTGATGCACCTATGACAGTTGTTGTAGGTAGTCCAGAGGGGATAGCATGTACTTTTGAAAAGCTTTCAGAAGGCATAGAAGGTCCTATAGGCTGTTTAGTAAGTCATGAAACGTACAATCTTATTAAAGACGATACACGCTTTATCTGCCATTGTTTTGGACATCATGGTGATGCTTTATCATTAGGTCATGACTTTTACAAAAGCCTATTACATTTTAACGAAAATCATGTTACCTTAATCTTAGCAGAAGGTGTTGATGATGACGGTTTTGGTGTAGCTATTATGAATCGTATGGAGAAGGCATCAAGCCATCATATCATTTATAAGTAAATTTACTAGCATAAAAATGTCCACTGATAATAGAAATATGTCTTTACATATTGGATGAATTTGCTATAATGTATAAAGTAATCACAAAATGTGATTAAGTAAGGATGTTATTATGAATATTTTATTTGTGTGTACCGGTAATACATGTCGCAGCCCTATGGCTGAAGGTATTACAAGGGCCCTTGCAGCGGAGCAACATAAGGATGTGACGACTGTATCAGCTGGTCTATTTGCCGCTTATGGAGCAAAGCCAACTGAACAAGCTGTTGAAGCTATCCGTTCCATTGCAGATATTTCTGATCATGAATCGAGACCATTGACGATGGAACTCGTGAATGCAGCAGATCTTATCATTGGTATGACGAAAGATCACAAATCTGTACTACTTCGCCAATTCCCATTTGAGGAAGGTAAAATCAAAACGATTTCTGAGTGGGGTGGTCAGGATGGTGATGTTACTGACCCATATGGATCTGATCAAACCGTATATAATCAATGTGCGGAACAAATTTATCACTTAGTAGAGGCCGGTCTTAGCTCAGTGCCTCAGAAGGCGTAGGAGATGAAATTATGAAAGTTGCAATCGGTTGTGATCATGGCGGATTAAATTTAAAAACATCCGTTAAGGAATTATTAAATGCATTGGGACATGAAGTAGAGGATTTTGGCTGTCATACAGCTGATTCTTGTGATTATCCTGACATTGCTGTACCTGTAGCAAATGCAGTTGTATCTGGTCAAGCAGACAGAGGTATTTTGATTTGTGGTACTGGTATTGGTATCGGTATTGCAGCAAATAAGATTGCAGGTGTTCGCGCTGCTCTTTGTCATGATACATTCTCTGCTCATGCATGTCGTGAACATAATGACGCTAATATTCTCACAATGGGGGAACGCGTTATTGGTCCTGGCCTAGCTAACGATATTGTAGCCATCTTTATGGAAACAGAGTTCGAAGGTGGTCGTCACGCACGCCGTGTAGAGAAAATTAAAGCACTAGAGAAGTAATACATCATTACCTATATATATTCGTTTTGCACGAGGAGGATACTCATGAGTTTCTTAGAAAAACAAGACCCTAATATTCAAGCTGTTATCAATCAAGAATTAGCACGCCAACGCGATAAATTAGAAATGATCGCTTCTGAAAACTTTGTTTCTCAAGCAGTAATGGAAGCTCAAGGTAGCGTATTGACTAATAAATATGCTGAAGGGTATCCTGGTAAACGTTATTATGGCGGTTGTGAAAATGTTGATGTTATAGAAACATTGGCTATTGAACGTGCAAAACGCTTGTTCGGTGCAGAACATGCAAACGTACAACCTCACTCTGGTTCTCAAGCAAACTTTGGTGTGTATTTCGCATTATTACAACCAGGTGACACTATTGTGGGTATGAACTTGTCCCATGGTGGTCACTTAACTCATGGTTCTCCAGTTAACGTCTCTGGTACATATTTCAACGTAGTACCTTACGGTGTAGATGCAGAAACTCAACAAATTGATTATGATGAGTTCCGTAAAATCGTATTAGAAGCTAAACCTAAATTGATTATTGCTGGTGGTAGTGCTTATAGCCGTCAAATCGACTTCAAAAAAATGGCTGATGTAGCTCATGAAGTTGATGCTATCTTCATGGTAGATATGGCTCACTTCGCAGGTCTTGTAGCAGCAGGTTTACATCCAAATCCTGTAGAACATGCTGATATCGTTACTACTACAACTCATAAAACATTGCGTGGTCCTCGTGGCGGCATGATCCTTTGTAAAGAAAAATATGCTAAAGCAATCGATAAAGCTATCTTCCCTGGTATTCAAGGTGGTCCTTTGATGCATGTTATCGCTGCTAAAGCAGTTGCATTCGGTGAAGCGTTACAACCTGAGTTTAAAGTATATGCACAACAAGTTATCGATAATGCAAAAGCATTGGCTGCTGCATTGCAAGAAAAAGGCTTAACAATCGTTTCTGGTGGTACAGATACTCACGTTATGTTGGTAGATGTTCGCAATACTGGTTTAACAGGTAAAGAAGCAGAACACTTACTTGATGAAGTTGGTATTACATGTAATAAAAATACTATTCCATTCGATCCTGCTAGCCCATTTGTAACAAGTGGTATCCGTCTTGGTACACCAGCTCTTACAACTCGTGGCTTACAAGTAAAAGACATGGAAGAAATTGCAGATATCATTGCAACTGTTCTTAAAAATCCTGAAGATAAAGCAGTTCATGAAGATGCAAGCAAACGTGTAGCAGCACTTTGCGAAGCGTACCCATTGTACTAATCATTGGATTAAGCTTATTAAAATTACATAAGACTTACATACAATTAAAGGGATGTGTTTTGGCACATCCCTTTTAATATTTTTATGGCATGATTTATCAATCTGTGATAGAGTAAATATGAATATTAAATGGATACCGATAGGGTATATAAATTATTTATAGGAGGACAGTCATGAAAGTTAATGTTATGACACATCCATTGATTCAACACAAAGTTACATTGATGCGTGATGCAGAAACAGGCTCTAAGGATTTTAGAGAATTACTTGATGAGATTACTATGTTGATGGGTTATGAAATCACTCGTAACCTTCCATTAGAGGATGTAGAAGTACAAACACCTTTAACTAAAATGACTGGCAAACGTATTGCAGGTAAAAAATTGGGTATTATCCCAATTCTTCGTGCTGGTTTAGGCATGGTCAATGGTATGCTTAACTTGATTCCAACTGCAAAGGTTGGTCATGTAGGATTATACCGTGATCCAGAAACATTGAAACCTGTAGAATATTACTGCAAGTTGCCTTCCGATGTAGGTGAACGTGACTTTATCGTAACAGACCCAATGCTCGCTACTGGCGGTAGCGCTGCAGCTGCTATTACATTGTTAAAAGAAAAAGGCGCTAAAAACATCAAATTAATGTGTCTTGTTGCAGCTCCTGAAGGTGTGGAAGCAGTAAATAAAGAACATCCTGATGTTTCTATTTACGTAGCGGCTCTTGATGAAAAACTTAATGATCATGGTTACATTTTGCCTGGTTTAGGCGATGCTGGTGACCGTATCTTCGGTACAAAGTAATATAAGCATATATAAGCGACATAATTTAGGTACAAATCTGTATAAAATATCTAAATTATGTCGTTTTCTGCTATAAAGTCTTGAATAAAATCAACATAGGGTATACAATACAAATGTAAAAGTATTTTTTTATTTTAGGTGGGACGAATTTTGTTCACATGGGACGAAAAACGCTTCATATAATACTAACGGGTAAAGGAGGGACCCGATGAACGAGTTTCTAATGATATGTGAACGTATTGTTCCTGAAATCGTTAGTGTATTAAAGGAACGATACAAAATATTAAACCACCTAGTTTATGAAGAGCCTATAGGCCGTAGAACATTAGCTACTGCAACGGACCTTCCAGAGCGAACCGTACGAAGTCATATTGAGTTAATGCGTGCTAATGGTCTTGTAGACATTTATAAACCAGGGATTTTTCTCACTGATGAGGGACATTCAATTGTTCCAAAGTTGCGGAATTTTTTAAATGAATTAGATCGTATTAACGAGCTAGAACATCGATTGACTGAATCGCTTCATATCGATAGGGTTATCATCACTCCTACAGAAGGTACGTTGATGGTGAAAAAACTTGGCTTTGCAGCAGTAAAGTTATTACAGGAGTTATTACAGCCTGACTTTGTAGTTGCTATCAGTGGTGGTAGTACAATGGCTGCAGTAGCGGAGGAAATGCCTGTATTACCTTTTAATCCTATTGTTGTACCTGCCCGTGGTGGCGTTGGTGAGGTCGTAGAATATCAAGCTAACGTAATTGCTTCGGTGCTTGCTGAACGGCTTCGCGGTACCTATAAAATGCTCCATTTGCCTGATGGACTTTCACAAGACTCATTGCATATGCTCATGACTTGCGAACCTCAAATTAAGGAAATTGGAGATCTTATTAGTAGGACTGATGTATTGTTGTTCGGTATTGGTACGGCTATGCGGATGGCGGATCAACGTCATATAGCTGATGATGTGCGCAAGCAGTTAGTAGATAATCAAGCTGTTGGCGAAGCTCTAGGTCAATATTGCGATATAGATGGTAAGTTGATTTATTCCACTAATAATATTGGTTTATCACTTCCTGATGTTGCAAAAATTCCCAATGTGATTGCTGTGGCTGGTGGACAAGATAAATCGAGTGCCATTATAGGTGTTATGAGAGCTTGTCAAAAAGGCATACTAATCATCGATGAGCAAGCTGCAGAAGGTATGCGTCAATTGTTACAAATTTCAGCATTATAAATGAAGTTGGTAGTTAAATATTTTGTTAGAATATTTTTGTTATTAGGAGGATCTAACAATGGCAGTAAAAGTTGGTATTAACGGTTTTGGTCGTATTGGTAAATGTGTAGTACGTGCAGCGATTAATAATCCTGACGTAGAGGTTGTAGCAATCAATGCTACTGGCGATAATGAAGGTACTGCATTATTGTTAAAATATGACTCTGTTCATGGCACAATTCCTAATGAAGTAACATTTGATGATGAAAATATCTATGTTGACGGTAAAAAAATCCGCGTATTCCATGACCGTGATGCTTCTAAATTGCCTTGGTCTGAAGAAGGCGTTGAAATCGTTATGGAATGTACTGGTAAATACCGTGATGCAGAGGAAGCAAAGGTTCATTTGAATCAACCTACTGTAAAAAAAGTATTGATTTCTGCACCTGGTAAAAACGAAGACTTAACTATGGTTATGGGCGTTAACCAAGATATGTATGATCCTGCAAAACATCACATTATCTCTAATGCATCCTGTACAACAAACTGCTTGGCTCCATTTGCTAAAGTTTTATGCGATGAATTCGGTATCAAACGCGGTATGATGACTACAATTCATTCCTATACAAATGACCAAAAAATTCTTGATGCACGTCATAAAGACCCTCGTCGTGCTCGTGCAGCAGCAATGTCTATCATTCCTACAACAACTGGTGCAGCAAAAGCGGTTGCAAAAGTATTGCCTCAATTAAAAGGTAAATTAGACGGTTTCGCATTGCGCGTTCCTACTCCAGATGTATCTGCTACAGATCTTGTTTGCGAACTTGAAAAACCAGCTACTAAAGAAGAAATCAACGAAGCATTCCGCAAAGCAGCAGCTGGCGAATTAAAAGGTATTCTTGGTGTATCCGATGTACCATTGGTATCCTGCGATTTCAGCTCTGACCCACGTAGTTCCATTGTTGATGCTGATTTAACAATGGTTATGGATGGTAACATGGTAAAAGTTGTTTCTTGGTATGATAACGAATGGGGCTACTCTGAACGTCTTATCGATATGGCAGCATTCGTAGCAAGCAAAGGCTTATAATCGGGAGGCTTTGATGAAACTAACAATCGATGGTTTACAAGTAGACAACAAAACAGTATTTGTTCGTGTTGATTTTAATGTTCCTATGAAAGACGGTGTCATCACAGATGACACTCGTATTCGTAGTGCATTGCCTACTATCAATTATTTAATTGAAAAAGGGGCAAAGGTTATTCTTGCTTCTCATTTTGGTCGCCCAAAAGGGGAACGCAAACCGGAAATGTCTTTAGCACCATGTGCAAAACATTTATCTGATCTTATCAATAAGCCAGTAGCATTCGTAGATGACTGCATTGGCCCTAAGGTTGAAGAAGCTGTAAAAGCATTACAACCTGGTGAAGTATTGATGCTTGAAAACTTGCGTTACCACAATGAAGAAACTAAAAACGATCCTGAGTTTGCTAAACAATTAGCATCTCTTGCTGATGTAGCTATTAATGATGCGTTTGGTGTTTCTCACCGTAATGCAGCGTCCGTAGTTGGTATTGCTGACTATATTCCTATGGCAGCAGGTTTCTTGCTCAAAAAAGAAATTGAAGCATTAAGTGCAGCAGTTGTACATCCTAAAACACCTATGGCAGCTATCATCGGCGGTGCTAAGGTGACAGATAAAATTTCTGTAATTTCTAATTTGTTACCTAAAGTTGATGTCATGATCATCGGCGGCGGTATGGCTAATGCTTTCATTAAAGCACAAGGCTGTAACATCGGTAGCTCCTTATTTGAAGAAGGTCAAGAAGCTATCGCTACAGACCTTGTTATGGAAGCACGTGTAGCAGGGGCTAAATTATTGACTCCAATTGATGCAGTAGTAGCTGATGCTTTCAGCAACGATGCTAACACAAAAATCGTTGATGTTGAAAATATTGAAGATGGTTGGATGGTTCTAGATATCGGCCCTAAAACACGTGAGCTATATGTAGAAGCATTAGCGCCAATGAAGACTATTATTTGGAATGGTCCAATGGGCGTATTTGAAATGGAAAACTTTGCAGCTGGTACAAATGCGGTAGCAAAAGCTGTAGCTGAATCCGATGCGATGACTATCGTTGGCGGTGGCGATTCTGTAGCGGCTGTTGAAAAAAGTGGCTTAGCAGACAAGATTAGCCATATCTCCACAGGTGGTGGCGCATCCTTGGAATTCTTAGAAGGTAAAATCCTACCAGGTATTGCTGCATTGTCTGAGGCATAATATGAGAAAACCCATTATTGCAGGAAATTGGAAAATGAATGGCACCATTGCGTCTGGATCTATTCTGATCGAAGCGTTTAACAGCGTGTTACAAGATATGGAATTATCCTGTGATGTAGTTGTTTGCCCGCCTTTCACAGCTATTGAACGTGCAGTAGCATTAACACGCGATACAGCGATTGAAGTAGGCGCACAAACCATGGATTATCATGATGCTGGTGCATTCACTGGTGAAATTTCACCACTTATGCTTACAGAGGTAGGCGTTAATTATGTTATTATCGGTCACTCTGAACGCCGTGAATATTATGGTGAAACAGATGAGACTGTAAATGCAAAAATTAAAAGTGCATTCCATCATAATTTGACACCTATTGTCTGTGTTGGTGAAAGTTTAGAACAACGTGAATCCGGTCATACTCTAGACTGGATTACGTCTCAACTTAAAGGTGCTTTGGTTGATGTTCCTAAGGAACAAGTTAGCCAATTGATTGTTGCGTACGAACCAATTTGGGCTATCGGTACAGGAAAAACAGCAACTGCTGATCAAGCTGAAGAAGTATGTAAAGAAATTCGCGATTACATACGCTCTTTATACGATGATGAGACTGCTGATGCTGTGCGTATCCAATATGGTGGTAGTGTTAAATCGGAAAATGCTCTCGAAATCCTAGGAGAGCCTAATATTGATGGAGCACTCGTAGGTGGTGCATCTTTAGTAGTTGATGAATTTATAGATATTATTAAAGCGGCGAATCAAGTAAGCGCTTAATATGAGGTTAAAAATGGCTAAATTAAAGGCTCCTGTAATGCTAGTCATCTTAGATGGCTTTGGCATGGGAGATCAATCAGATACAACCAATGCTGTGGTACAGGCGAAGCCGCACTGTTTTAATCAATTATGGGATATGTATCCACATACAAAATTAGAAGCATCAGGACTAGCGGTAGGCCTGCCAGAAGGCCAAATGGGGAATTCTGAGGTTGGCCATTTAAACCTTGGCTCTGGTCGCATTGTGTACCAAGATTTAACTCGTATTACTAAAGACGTTGAGTCTGGTGAGTTTTATAATCGCCCTGTTATAAAGGAACTATATGAAGTAGGCAAAAAACAGAGCTTACATCTTATCGGCCTAGTTTCTGATGGTAATGTACATTGTTCTTTAGAACATATCAAGGCTGTTATTAAAGGTGCTCATGACAATGGTATTGAGAAGGTATACATACATGCATTGCTCGATGGTCGTGATGTAGCACCTCAATGTGCACAAGGTTATATCAAAGATTTAGAAGCATATATGGCAGAGCTTAATTGTGGTAAAATTGCCACCGTAAGTGGTCGCTATTATGCAATGGATCGGGATAATCGTTGGGACCGTGTGGAACTTGCTTACAATGCTATTGTACATGGTCAAGGTGAAAGTGCCGCATCAGCTTGTGAAGCGGTACAACAATCCTATGATAAAGATGCAGCTGATGAGTTTGTTCTTCCTACAGTAATTGATGCTGAAGGAACTATCAAGAATGGTGATGCTGTTATCTTCTGTAACTTCCGTCCAGACCGTGGACGTGAACTTACAAAAGCTTTAGTATTGCCAGAATTTGATGGCTTTAACCGTGAACCATTATCTTTGTATATGGCGACTATGACAAAATATGAAGATGGCTTGCCAGTACATATTGTGTACGAAAAGGACATCTTGTCAGAAACATTAGGCGAAGTACTCAGTGTAGGTGGCTATCGTCAATTGCGTATTGCTGAAACAGAGAAATATGCACATGTGACATACTTCTTTAACGGCGGTAAAGAGGAACCATTTGAAGGCGAGGATCGTGTTCTCGTGAAATCTCCTCAAGTGGCAACCTATGATTTACAACCTGAGATGAGCGCTTATGAAGTGACTGATAAGGTTGTACAAGCCATTCAAGATGAAACATATGACATGATTATCTTGAACTTTGCAAACCCAGATATGGTCGGTCATACAGGTAGCTTTGAAGCGGCTGTTCAAGCAGTTCAAGCAGTAGATACTTGTTTAGGTCACATCGTAGAGGCTATACGCAGTAAGAATGGCCACTTGTTGATTACGGCAGACCATGGTAACGCAGAGCTCATGGTTAACCATGAAACCGGTAAGGTTCATACGGCACATACAACAAACTTAGTACCATTAATTTTAATGAGTGATACTCTAAAATCGGCTACATTAGAAGCTGGTAAATTATGTGATATTGCTCCTACATTATTAGACTTGGCTGACATAGAACAACCAAAATCCATGACTGGTCATAGTTTGGTAAAAAAAGTATAATATAGAGCTTTCACGATATTTATAGTTAATTAGAGTTATAACCTATATGGTTAGCTCAATATATAATGGCTGTCAGATGACAGCTATTCCATTAGATTTTATGAGGTGAAGAAATGGCAGTAATTGAACAAGTCATTGCAAGAGAAATTTTAGATTCCCGCGGTAACCCAACTGTTGAAGTTGAAGTATGTTTAGAAGATGGTACTATTGCAACAGCAGCTGTTCCATCCGGTGCTTCTACAGGTAAGTTTGAAGCTGTAGAATTACGTGATGGTGATAAATCCCGTTACTCTGGTAAAGGTGTATTAACAGCTATCGACAATGTAAATGCTAAAATCGGTCCTGCCATTATTGGTTATGATGCGACTGAACAAGTAGCAATCGATAACTTGATGTTGAAATTAGATGGTACAGACAATAAATCTAACCTTGGTGCTAATGCAATTCTTGGTGTGTCCATGGCTGTAGCTCGTGCGGCGGCTGAATCTTTAGATTTGCCATTATTTGCATACCTTGGCGGTTTCAACGCAAAAGAATTACCAGTTCCTATGATGAACATCTTGAATGGTGGCGCACATGCTGACAACAATGTAGATATTCAAGAATTTATGATCATGCCTGTAGGCGCTACATCCTTTGCAGAGGCTCTTCGCAGCTGTGCAGAAGTATATCATACATTGAAATTTGTACTTCATGATAAAGGTCTTAGCACTGCCGTAGGTGATGAAGGTGGTTTTGCTCCAAACTTGGCATCTAACGAAGAAGCATTAGAAGTAATTTGTGAAGCTATTAAAGCTGCTGGTTATGAACCTGGTAAAGACTTCAAATTAGCTCTTGATTCTGCGTCTTCTGAATTCTATGAAGATGGTAAATACAATCTAGCTGGTGAAGGCAAAGTTAAAACAGCTGCTGAAATGGTAGATTTCTACGAGTACTTAGTAGGTAAATATCCAATCGTATCCATCGAAGATGGTCTTGCTGAAGAAGATTGGGATGGCTGGAAATTATTGACAGAACGTCTTGGCGATCGCGTACAACTTGTTGGTGATGATTTATTCGTAACTAATACAAAACGCTTAGCTCGTGGTATTGAACTTGGTGTAGGTAACTCTATTCTTGTAAAAGTTAACCAAATCGGTACTTTAACAGAAGCATTCGACGCTATGGAACTTGCTAAACGTGCTGGCTATACATGTGTAGTATCTCACCGCTCTGGTGAAACAGAAGATACATTCATTGCTGATATTGCAGTAGCTGTAAATGCTGGTCAAATTAAGACTGGTGCACCAGCTCGTTCTGAACGTGTAGCAAAATATAACCAATTGCTTCGCATTGAAGAAATGTTATACGAAACAGCTCAATATAAAGGTAATGACGTTTTTTATAACTTAAAATAAGATACGTTATATCTAATAGTCCAATAAGGGCGCCCTTCGGGGCGCCTTTTTTGTATGCCTAAAATTAAAAAGTTTTCGCTTCGTGGATTTTAAAACATAAAAGAGGAATTAAAGTTGTGATGTCGAACCTTATAACGCCATACGCTAGTGTGAGGTAAAAACATACCGCAAGATATAGGAGGTGACCATGTATGTAGATGTAACATTAGACGATATTATTCGGTATGCATTAGAAAATCATGTCAGCGATATTCACTTCGATCCTACTAAAAATGGTGTGCATGTCCGATTACGGCAAGATGGGTTATTACGAACGCATATGACTGTATCAAACGAAGAGGCAGAACTTATTATTAACCGTATTAAAGTATGTAGTACGTTAGATATTAGTGAAAAGAGATTGCCTCAAGATGGTCGATGGGCTTGGAGTCATAAGGATACATCTGTAACAATGCGCGTATCAACATTGCCTAGTTTATATGGCGAGACGTTAGTCTGTCGGCTCATGGGTAACGAAGGGAGCCATAAAGATCTAAAAGCGTTAGGTATGCGTACAGATATTTTTGAACATATTGCAGGGCTACTCAAACGTCCTTATGGATTGTTACTCATCTGTGGTCCTACCGGTAGTGGTAAGACTGCCACCTTATATGCCATGCTTCGCATGTTAAATTTAGAGGAAACAAAGCTTATCTGTCTTGAAGATCCTGTAGAGGCTGAAATTAAAGGAGCCATCCAAATTGGTATTAACGAAAAGATTGGTTTTACCTTTGCAAAAGGCCTTAGATCAGTGCTACGGCAAGATCCAGATACGATTATGATTGGTGAGATTCGAGATAAAGAGACAGCGGAACTGGCTGTTAAATCAGCATTAACTGGGCATCGCGTATTATCCACTATTCATACTAATACAGCTATAGGCGTTGTAACGCGGCTCATGGATATGGGTGTAGAGCCATATTTAATACGGGCTACATTGATGGGGGCCATTGCACAGCGTCTAGTAAGAAAATTTGATGGTACATCGTATCACGGGCGGACTGCTCTGTTTGAATACTTAGAGATACCTACTAATTCTCCACATTGGGACCAATTAGAAACACATTTATTACTATCATTAGAGGAATCTGCTCGTGAAGCTGTATCTCAGCATGTTACATCTGTAGAGGAGGTGCATCGTTGTGGACTCATGCTGTAATACTGAAAGTTTAGAAACTATTGTTGAACAGGCGATACACTTATCATCAACAGATATTCATCTACAATGTGGGGAGCCTATTTATTTGAGACATGGTGATGGGTTAAAGGCTACTCAATTTATATGTACTACTATGCTGATTGAAGATATTTTGCGACGTTGTGGTATAGCATCTTATGAATGGCAATCTCTTGATGAAGCTTGTTCATGTTGTGGTGTACGTATTCGTGTTCATCTATATCGAGCTAATCAAACCATATGTGGAACACTTCGATTATTGTGTCATGAACAACTTAAACTAGATGATAATAGTGAAGGCCAACTGCTACAAAAATTATGTGAAGCGCATGATGGCTTATTGCTCGTCTGTGGTCCTACCGGTAGTGGTAAAAGTTTTACTTTAGCTTGCTGTATTGATTATATAAATCAAACGATGGAGCGCCATATTATTACCCTAGAAGATCCTATCGAATTTGAGTTTGAACCAAAGAAATCCTTAATCCATCAACGCCAATTAGGTGCAGATATAAAAAGCATGTCTGATGGTATTCGAGATGCTTTGCGGGAGGATCCAGATGTCATTATGGTTGGAGAACTTCGAGATCGTGAAACCTTAGAGGCTGCTCTTCATGCAGCTGAAACAGGTCATCTTGTGATGGCAACTATGCATACTCAGCGGGCTGTAATGGCGGTTCACCGCATGATTTCACTATTTCCTGGTGAACAACAAGAGGAGGTGCGCAGTCAAATATCTCAAGTGTTACGTGCTGTTATATGTCAACGACTCCTTCGATGGAATAAAAAGTTTATTACCATTCGGGATATTTTGCTAAATACACATGCGGTAGCAAACTTGATACGTACCCGTAAGGAACCACAAATTATTTCTATTCAAGAAACACAATTACCTATGAAAACACTAGAAATGGCCGTGCGAGATGTGAAGGCACAATATGGCACGCAGCACCAACTACATACACTGTTGGATCAACAATTATCGTAGGTGAAGGTATGGAGGCTTATGAATATGTCGTAAAAGATGAGGCAAATGAAACGGTAAAAGGTTTAATGTGGGCGGATTCAGAACAGGAGGTCGGTACACGGCTAAAGCGAGATGGATATAAAATTTATAAAATTACTTTACAAGTAGATAAGAAGAAACATAAGTGGAATCATACCATGGTAGTAGATGTAACCTACCAATTAGGACTACTCATCGAATCTGGTGTACCGTTACGGCGAGCATTACAGTTACTATGTCAAGGGAAAAGAGGTCTTTTGTATACGGCCTTGTATGAAACGATTGAGCGTGGTCAAACTTTGTCTCAAGCTTTACGAAGTGAAGGTTGCCCAGCCATAGCACTGGCCTTATTAGAAAGTGGAGAGGCTGCAGGTACATTAGGAGAAAGTTTGCAATATATATCACGTCACTATGATTGGGAACGGCAGCTGCGGCAAAAGGTTATTAGTGCTATTTCCTATCCATTATTCTTGCTTGTATTAATGAATATCTTTTTTCTTGTTACCATCTTGTTTATTATTCCATCCTTTGAAAAGGTCTTTACTACTATGCATATTACACTGCCTGTGGTGACGCGAGCCCTCTTTGCATTAGGACAAGGGTTAAAGAATCATCCTATATTAGTCTTTATTATGCATTGTATAGGCCTAGGTGCTTTGGTCTTTGCATATCATCAACATAGTATAAAACGCAAAGTACATCGTTGGCTTTGGCACTTGGCTCACCAATACCAATGGATGACCTGCATTTACTATACAAGTATGCTAAAAGTTTGGGCTCTTTTGTTAGATTCTGGAATTTCTATTATTCACACAGTGAATATCACAAGACCCTTATGGGGCAATATGTATGGTGCTGAATGTAGTGAGAAAGTAGAGGCAAAATTATTATCAGGCCATTCTTTTGAAGAGAGCCTTAGAACTGAGAACATTGGAAATCCCTTTATTTGGCAAATGATCTCTATTGGAGAAGAAAGTGGAGAGCTCGTTAAGATGTTGCATCATTGTGGACATTATTATGAATCTATACTTTCCAAATATATTGCCCGCCTTGAGAGACTATTAGAACCGATTTTACTGACCTTGATGGGGATTGGTGTAGCCGTTTTAGTTGTATCTGTTATGTATCCATTGTTTACGTCTATTGCTAAATTGGGAGGGCAGTAGACAATGTCATAAATTAATTTTGTAGAAGTAACAATGATAAAAGGAGGATATTATGAGTTCTGTTATGCATTTAGTTCATGGATTAAATCATCGATTAGAAATATGTGGTCAATGGATTGTAGAGCGCCTGCATATTAATAATGTTCGAAAAAATCTCAATAAGTCGAGAAAAGGTGGATTTACCCTCGTTGAATTAATGGTTGTAGTAGCAGTTATTGCCATATTAGCTGCTATTGCGATGCCACAATTTTTATCTGCTGCCGATCGAGCACGAACTGCGAAGGAAACAGCAGATATTCAAATTATAAAAAATGCAACGCAGCTCTATATGATCGACAAGAATGTAGATACACCGCCAACTGTAGAAAATCTATATAAAGAAGGCTATCTTACAGAACATGTTAAAACTGCAAAAGATAAGGAATATACCATTACTTATGAAGCAGTTAATGGTGGTACTGCAAAGGCAGTTGTAGTTAAAGCCCCTGATGCACCTTAAACGTAATTGATATCTAGTATAACGTAATTGATATCTAGTATTTAGTACTTAATATTTAATATTTATTATTTAATATTTAAGTCTTAATAGTTAATGTGCATGGATTGATGATTGGAATGTAAATTTATATTTGCATTTACATATGTAGTTATATTAATAGCTATACAGTAGTTATATTTACATTAATATATGTACAGTTGATTTTAGGAAGGACAAGGTATGAAAGGGACTCATTATGTGATAGCACTGATCGTGTATATAGCATCCATAGTGCTGCCTATTATATTTTCATCACGAGCAATATCCTTTATTCACGTTGCTTTGTATGCTGTATTTTCACTCATCATCATAGCAGGTGCTACCATCGATATGCATTACTATATATTGCCTGATGAAGGGGCGTTAGTGCTTGTTTTAGGTGGCATACTTTATAGCTTTATAAATGATAAATCTATGCTTGTAACGATTATAAGTGTTATGAGTGTAGGTGCCATTACATATGGACTCCGTCTTATAAGTCATAAGGGTTTTGGGCTAGGTGATGTGAAATGGTTTTCTGCCATTGCCATGTGGCTTACACCGTGGGAGATTATATGCTTTTTTTACGTAGCATTTTGCGTTGGTTCTCTCTATCTCTTACTAACGAGCTATCGTAATCGATATATTCCATTTGGTCCCTTTCTATGCTTTGGTGCTTGGTGTGCCTTACACGGCGGATCCTATATGGAGGTGTTGTATCAATGGTTAAGGCACAACCTATACATCATCAGTATGGCTCTTTGTTAGCCGAGTGGATTATTGCCATTAGTTTATTTTTACTTCTTATTTCTATGTCATTACCTATTGTAACGACGCCTAGTCGTTATGCTCTAAATGGAAGTACTCAAGAAGTCGTATATATGTTAAAAAAGGTACAACTTTGGTCTATGCTTGGGCATAAGTCTAATGGAAAAGGGCGTATGTTATTCATATTAAATAAAGATAGCTATACCTTAGAGGAGGATTCTCATCATCCTACAGTTAATATATCGTTACCTGCAGGGATTGAAAATGTACAACCCTTAACGGTTATCTCTTTTTCTTCTCTAGGATTACCTTATGATGGAACGGAACTTATTTTACGAGATCGAGAAAGTGGTGAGAGAAATCGTATATGGATATCGGTGCAGACGGGACGGATTCGATGGGAAGAAGTCCATTAAGGGCTTTATGTATGGTGATGCACTAGTATCAACAGCCATTATTATGTTTATTTTGCCAGTTATATTATCTATATTTTGGATGGCTACCTTAACAATCTATAAGGCTTATTATTGGGATCATATACTACAAGACACTATAACTTATTTAGAGGAAAATAAATCCATCTATTATCAAACAGGGCATATTCAAGAACGTATACATAACTCTCAATTCATTATGAGTCCCAGTGAATCTATTACCTATAAAACCCATGTAGAACCTATCGTAGAAAATGGCATCATCCTACAACGATTAACTGTGCAGGCTATAGAGAATGAATCTGTTGTGTATAGCTTATCTCTTGATTTGGAGGAAATACGATGAGAGCCCGGGATACACAACGAGGGTTTATTTTGTATTCCACACTCATCAGTATAACTATTTCTATTATCGTTCTAACCTTGTTATTAGGAATCGTTTTTTACGGAGTTATGTGGAATGCAAAATTAGTAGATAGCGTAGCCATGATGGAGGATGGTCGATATACGAGGCGCATGGTTGTGGCTCAAATCATATGGAATCCTGTACAGATAACGGTAGAGGAGCGAAATAGGAGTTTATATATTCACGATCCTAAGCGGACTACATTAACATTACAACGCCATGCACTATATAGAAAGCTTACAGATGGTAGCTTACAACCTGTTAGCGGCAGCCGTATTATCGGCACTAAGGATAAGCGAAATGTTGGATATACACAGGAATACCCTTTTAGTATGGATGAAAGCGGAACAGTACATTTGCGCTGGTATATTACAAATCGATTTACTAGTGACCATCAATATACTGCTGGATATGGAGGATTAGCTATATATGAAGTCGCCATAGGGCAAAGTAATATATATGATTGGTATAAAGATAATGAGGAAACGAATCATGAACATGGAAGCCCATAATACAGGGTTTATTACATATGTCGCAGTATTTACAATGTCTTTTTTGTTATTGTTGGCCTTTATGGGATTGCGTATAGGTCAAATATGTGAAAGCAATGCAGTAGATGAATTGCATTTAGAAGAGGCTCACTATGCAGCTCAAAGTGGAGCACATTGGTTTGTAGGCTATTGTAAAGCAGGTAATACATGGGACTTTCAGAAAAAGCTAGTTGTAGCTGATGATGCGGATGTGGAAATTACTATTGAAGCAGACCTATCACCAGATAATCCCCGTCATATTATGAGCTATGGCAAATTGAAACATCAGGAAATAGTGAGTCGTGTGCATATGTATGTGACTGTAGATGAGGATAATCATATGCATGTTATGAAGGTAAAACCATATTGAGGTGAATCTATGAAACGAAGAAAGAAAATACATACTGGCGTATGTATTACCGATAAACGTATTGTATGTGTGACAGCTCATGTAGAAAATAAAACGATGGTCATTACTGATGCACTAGAAATGAAACGCAGTGCACCTATTGATGAGGATGTTAGAAAATTTATTGAAATGTACGATTTAGATGATGGGGCCTACAGCATTGTTGCTAATATCGATACACAAATGCATGTGGCGCCTTATGATCCTCACGATTTCGATATGAAAGAGTTCATCAAATGGAATGTAGAGGATTACTTTAGTTTTGATGGAGATAGCTTCCAAATGGACGCATGTCGTCGAGAATATCCAAGGCATAATTACCATATGTTTATGGTAGCTGTAGAGCGTCATTCATTAGAGCTTTTAAAACAGGGCATACGAGATACCTATGCGCCGGTAGATGTAATTGATTTTTGGCTTATTCCCATTTGCTATAGTTTGATGCGGCGTAGTGGGACAGTGACCGGTGTCGTTGAGAAGGACCATCTACATTTATGGCTATGGTGGAATGATATATGCATTCAGGAACGGATTGTCCCTATTAGTAGTAGTGATGTATCAGAAGCTATGGAAGTATTAGAAGCTAGACTACAAGAGTTTGGCGTAGATAAAGTACAAGGGATTAAGCTGTACGGATTAGACCAGTTAACTGAAGAAGAACGGAATGATATGGAAGTCATTATTTCTATATATGGCGAGACAGAATATATTCCTTTATTATTCCTTGGTCGAGGTCGCAACCGGTGTAAACAAGGAGAATTAGATTGGGATATGGCTATAGGTATGGCTGCAAGGGGGCTTAAATGGATTGGCTTGGGCTGGTAATGATAGATATATTAATTTAATGCCTCGATCCTTACATTGGCATAGTTTGTGGCACAGATACCGATATTATCTATATGGTATGAGTATTGTATACGGAATAGTAGGATTACTATCTATAGGTTGCTGTTTGTTGAGTTATGAACATTATAAAGCTGAAAAATCAGAGCTATTGGCTTTAGTTGAAAATTCACAGTATCAGTTGATAGAAAAACAGTATGAGGAGATAACATCAGTTAAACAACAATTACTTAAGAACCGTTCTGGAAAGGATACATCATATCTACATCAAAATAGTATGGTCATATATGTCCTTGATATTGCTATGGAACAAGGCATTAGTTTACAGCATCTAAATATAAAGGATGGACATATTACAGTAGATGGTATAGGTGTTAGTGATGAAGCGTGTCGTAAGTTTATAGCTAGTCTTCAACAAAGGTTAATAGGACTGGAGTGCCATGGAACAGTTAAAGCAGATAAAGAAATGTATACTTTCCATATGGAAGGATCTAAAGGAGAGCACAACTCATCCAGTAGAGAGGATAGTAGTCGCGGGAATAGTGTGGGGCATAATCATTAGTATTTCATTATATGGAACTATTAGTTTAAATCAGAAAGCTACTCAATTAAAAGAACAACGGGGAAACTATGTTATCAAAATGAATGCTGAATCAGATTATATTGTTTCTAAGGAAGCCAAATTATTAAAAGCTTTTACCCGAAATACGTTATCTAACACGAGTTCTAATACAAGTGTTTTTGATTCTTTGCAAGGAGAACCATTAATGATTGTTAGTACTGATGAGCATGAAGGTGTATTAGAGTTAAATTTATTAGGGAGTACAGAACGCCTTATAAACTGGATTAATACTGTTGAAGAAAAAGAACCTTCACGCCGTATAGAAATAGAGGACATAGAACGGAAAGGCAATGTAGTATATGTACATTGTGCAGTGAAACCGACTATGAGGTCCTAGGATATAAATTGTTTTTTTAGTAATACTAATAGAGACAGATTATAGAGAGTTACTCTATAGTCTGTCTTTGTTTTTATAGCATTTTATAGTACAATGGAGGATATGAAATAATAAGGGGCACATAATACATGATAATAAAACGCAATATTATGCTCATCGGTTCTATGGGGAGTGGCAAGAGCCATTTCGGTCGTAATCTTGCAGAACGCAAGGGATGGCAATTTGTAGATACCGATCGCGTATTAGAAGGTCGTTTTGGGTTGCCTATTGCTGAAATATTCAAGAAAATTGGGGAGAAAGCCTTCCGCCGTGCAGAAATGGATGTACTGAAGAAGGTTTGCTTGTACCATGAAGCTGTTATCTCTGTAGGTGGTAATTTCCCCATTGAACATCGCACATTAAAGGTATTGAAAAAATATTCTTACATCATTGGTATCCGAGCTGCACAATTTCGCATTGTGAGCCGTGTGAATCGCCGTATTGGGAAGCGGCCAACCATGGATTACAACAATGTTCATGCCTTTGTACATGCTATGATACAATCCTGGAAACCGGTGTATAAGCAGTGTGATTTTGTACTAGATACAACAAATGGTCGGACCTATGATTTTATGCAACGCATTGAGGATGAATTAGTTACCTCAGATGTTCAATTTAAAGCAAGACGTCAACCCAATGATACGGATACTAGAGATGTAAAACCGTCATCTCAAGAACTACAATTTAATAACTCTCAAAGAAATACAAAAGATAATCATAGATTATCTAAATCGGAACGTTTTAATCATCCGAATACGACGATTTCTAATGATACAGTAGCTACTAAAATAGTCGTTAATAAAGAACATTCCGACCGGGTAGAATCTCATAAATTGGGCAATGATAAACGGCGTAAACATAAAACGTCTAATCAGGCAGGTAAAGGACGAAAGTCAGAAGCTATATCCAAACAACGTACACCACAAGGGGGTAGCGGATATGAGAAGAATCGCAATACTAACAAGCGGCGGAGACGCACCTGGAATGAACGCCGCCATCAGAGCGCTAACTCGAAAAGCAATACATGAAGGGTTTGAAGTTTTTGGTATTGAACGTGGCTATTTAGGTATTATGGAGGAGCAGTTCATTCCTTTATCAAACCGTTCTGTGGGTGGCATTATTACCCAAGGTGGTACGATGCTAAAAACAGCGCGTTTTTCAGAGTTTCAAAATGAAGATGTTCAGCGTAAAGCTTACGATATTTTGAACGCCCATGGTATTAATCACCTTATTGTTATCGGTGGAGATGGCTCTATGAGAGGTGCTACAAGTTTAGCTGAGCTTGGCATGTCTACCATGACAATTCCATGCACCATAGATAATGATATGGGTGGTACTCAATATACTATAGGCTTTGATACGGCCCTCAATACTGTGGTTGATGCGGTTGGTAGAATTCGTGATACATCTAACTCCCATGAACGCGTCGCCATTGTAGAGGTGATGGGACGTAAATCAGGTCATATTGCGCTTAAAGCGGGTCTTGCCTGTGGTGCAGAAATTGTACTCGTTCCTGAAAAACCTATGCCTTTGCATGAGGTGTGTCGTCATTTAAAGAAAACACAGATACGTGGTAAAGAATATAGTGTGATACTCGTTGCTGAAGGTGCTTACAATAGTGGAGAAGTAAAATCCTATATTAAGGAACATACGGAATTTGATCCAAGCTTGACCGTATTGGGATATTTACAACGCGGTGGCGGTCCCTCTGCATTTGACGCCATTTTAGCGGCTCGTATGAGTGAAACTTGTATTGATTTATTAATGAATGGTACAGATAATCGATTATTGGGCTATATAGATGGTCATATTCGTGCTATTTCCTATCAGGAGGCAGAGCTTTTGGATTTTCCTATTCAAGAGAAGGACTATACACTATTATCCATATTAAGTAGTTAATTCTAGTAATGACCCGTAAGGGTCATTTTCTATTTTTATCATCATTTATTCATGAATGAAATTATATTGCATAAAAGTAATTGGTACTGTATAATTTAACAATACTATTAGTATTGTTAGAAATGATACATGTTGTGCAAATATCTTCGTCTTAATATAAGGAGATTATAATGAAAGAATTTTTGCAAAAGCATCGCAAACGTATTATTGCAGGTGCTGTTGTTCTTTGTGTTCTTGGTGGTGGTACATACTACTACATGCATAGCGAAGGTTCTAAGCAAACACAAAACTTATATACAACTGGTAAGGTAGAAAAGGGTGATGTAAAAACTAGTATTAGTGCAACTGGTACTATTAACCCTGTAAATTATGTAGACGTTTCTACGAATGTGGCTGGTAAGCTTGAAAAAGTCTTAGTAAAAGAAAATGATCAAGTTACAGCTGGTCAAGTTATCGCTTATATTGATACACGTCAATTGCAAGCCTCTGCAGATGATGCACGAGCTGCATTAGCTAAAGCAGAACTTGATATGAATCGTTATAAAGCATTAGCAGAGCAAAATGCTATCGCTCAACAAACTTATGATGACTCTGTAACATCTTATGAACGTGCAAAATCTACGTATGACCGCGCAGCAGCAGATTTAAGCGATGCTACAATTACAGCACCAATGTCTGGCACTGTTATAGGCACACCATTGAAAGCTGGTCAAACCATCAGTACCGGTATTTCTACACAAATGATTATCGCTACGATTGCAGATTTAAGTGATTTAGAAATTTACTTAACTGTAGATGAAACAGACATCGGTAGTATTAAACAAGGGGCTAAGGTAGAATTTACTGTAGATTCTAAACCAGGTGAAACTTTCACAGGCTATGTATCTGAAATCGCAAAAGGTACAAAAGGTAACATGGGTGCTACAAGCAATAGTGTTGTATACTATACTGTAAAAGTTCAAATTCCTGAAAATATTTCCAGCAATTTCTTACCATCTATGACGGCTCGTGCCACAATCTTTGGTGAAGATATTAAAAACACATTGGTGGTACCTCTTACGGCAGTGCGTACAGATAAACAAGGGGAATACGTATATGTGATTAAAGATGGTCAACCAGTACGTACAGCTGTTTCTACAGGTGTAACTGGGGATACTAATGTACAAATTCTAAAAGGTTTATCTGAAGGTGATGAAATTATCGTCAGTGGTGATGTAACAGCACCTAAGAATAATAGCCGTGGACCATTCTAATAGTAGGTGAATATGAATCAAGCAGTAATCGATATACAAGGGATTACGAAGACCTATGTAAATGGTAAATTATCGGTGCCTGTTTTGCATGGTATCGATTTACAGGTCAATAAAGGCGAATTCGTATCTATTATGGGTCCATCTGGTTCTGGTAAGTCTACCTTTATGAACATTCTTGGCTGTTTAGACAGACCAACGACTGGTTCGTATCGTTTAAATGGCGATGAGGTTGCTACTTTATCAGACGATGAATTGGCCTTTGTACGAAATAAACAAATAGGCTTTGTATTCCAAAGTTTTAACTTATTAACAAAATTAACAGCTTTAGAAAATGTAGCGCTCCCTATGATTTATGCAGGGATGGATAAAAAATCGCGTAATGAACGAGCTGCTGCATTGTTATCTTCCGTTGGACTTGGCGAACGTATGGATCACTTGCCATCTGAGTTGTCTGGTGGTCAACGTCAACGTGTGGCCATTGCTCGTGCGTTGGCAAATAATCCTGCTATCATCATGGCCGATGAACCAACAGGTAACCTTGACTCCAAGTCAACTATTGATGTTATGAATATTTTCAGAGGCCTTTACGATGAAGGGCGTACCATTATCCTTGTTACACATGAACCTGAAATTGCAACCTATGCTAGTCGTAATGTAGTATTGCGTGATGGATTAATTGTAGAGGATTCCCAAAATCTAAATATGACGCCTGTACAGGAGGTGCCACATGTATAAAGAGAGTTTCTTGATGGCATGGGCATCCCTCATTGCTAATAAAATGCGTTCTATTTTGACCATGTTAGGCATTATTATCGGTGTAGCTGCCGTAATTGCCTTAGTATCTATTGGTAATGGTGTAAAGCAAGATATCCAAAACTCCATCTCTAGCCTAGGTTCTAATCTATTGATGGTTATGCCTGGTGCACCGCGCACACCGGGGGTTCGACCTTCTGCAGGCTCTATGAAGTCTTTAAAGGTTTCTGATTACGAAGCTATTTCAAAATTGGATGGTGTGAAAGCGGCCAGCCCGATGACCAATGGCTCGTATGTAGTGATTTATCAAAATAAGAACTGGACTACTTCAGTATCTGGTGTTAGCTATAACTATTTAGATGTAAACAATTGGTCTATGAAATCCGGTCGATTCTTGTCTGAAAAGAATGTACAGAATCGTGAGCGCGTTGCAGTTGTAGGTAAAACAGTTGTTAAGAATCTATTTGGTGATGAAGATCCAGTAGGTGCTGAAATTCGTGTCAAAAATATTCCATTCCGTATCATTGGTGTTCTTAATAGTAAGGGCAGTGGTGCTATGGGTAATGACCAGGATGATATGGTAATTATTCCGTATACTACAGCTATGGAACGGGTAGAAGGTGTTGATTATCTCCGGATGATCTACGTGGTAGGTAAGGATGAAAACGGTATCGATCGTTTACAATCTGATATTGAAAACCTATTACGTGTACGACATGGTATTAAAGATACAAACCTTGATGATTTCAATATTCAAAACATGAACTCTATCATGGAAACTATGGAGGAAACAACAGGTACATTAACATTGTTCCTTGGTGCTGTAGCTGCTATTTCTCTCGTTGTTGGTGGTATTGGCATTATGAATATTATGCTCGTATCCGTAACTGAACGGACAAGAGAGATTGGGGTACGTAAAGCGCTGGGAGCTACTTATAGTGTTATCGTTACACAATTCCTTATCGAAGCTGTTGTTATCAGTTTGATGGGGGGCATTATAGGGATTATACTCGGCATAGGCTCATCTAAGCTGATTGGCATGGCTTCGGGTATGAGTACGGTTATATCTATACCAACGATTGTAATGTCCTTTGCCTTCTCTATGGCAATAGGTTTGATCTTTGGTATTTATCCAGCTCGTAAAGCAGCTAAACTTAATCCAATTGATGCATTACATTATGAATAATCTATAGTTGTAGATGCGTTTTCTTGAGAACACACTACATAATTAGATAGAGTTATTCGCATATGGTGCGTTGCATGATACAATATGTATGATGTAACGCACCATTTTTATATGTTTGTATTGAAATCTTGATATATAACTAGAGAGGTTTTCATACAGGTGTTGTAATAGACTTAGTATTTAGATTGGTTAATCTATGGGTGTGTATATAGAATGGAGAACCATATGGCTACAACATTGTTAGAATATTTCAACGAATTACGAGATCAGAATCCATTTTCTTGGGTAAAAGATTCTGAAATTACTGCTGTTGAACCAGGTCATGCGGAAATGACCTTGCAAACTAATGAAACAGAGTACTGCAATTTTAGAGGTGACTTGCATGGTGCTGTTTGCATTGGCTTAGCAGATAGTGTGATGGGAACGGCTTGTTTTACATTGGGTAAATCTGTGAGCACTATTGATCTTAATGGTAACTATGTGAAAGCTGTTAAAGGCGGTACGGTATTGCGTGGTGTAGCTAATGTAGAGCATAGTGGTAAAACAACTATGGTTGCTACGGCACGTATCTATAATGAATTAGGTGAACTAGTTCATTTAGCACGTGGTACTTTTTTTGTGCTAGAAGAGAAGCCATTACCTGAATTACCATGGCGTTTTATTGAAGAAGACAACCCTGATTTGGTATAATATAGGTTAGACTTTTAAATATAGGAGGAAGCTTTAATGGAACAAGAATTACAACGTCTTAAGGCAGAAGCCCTTGAGGCCATCAAAGGCGCTGCTGATCAACAAGCGTTGCAAGATATACGTGTAAAATATCTAGGTAAAAAAGGTGAGGTAACAGCTTTATTAAAAGGTCTTGGTAAATTATCTCCTGAAGAACGTCCTAAGGCTGGTGCTCTTGTTAATGCGGTTCGCGAAGCATTAGAGGCTGAAATTGATGCAGTGAAAACTCGTATGGAAACAGAAGAGTTGAATGCTCGCTTAGAACAAGAACGCATCGATATTACATTGCCCGGTCGTGTACAAAAAGCAGGACATATTCATCCATTAACAAAGGTTAATGAAATGATTGAAGACTTCTTTATGAAAATGGGCTATACCGTTGAAGAAGGCCCTGAGGTTGAGCAAGATTACTATAACTTTGAATGCTTAAACTTACCTAAAGATCATCCTGCACGTGATATGCAAGATTCCTTCTATATTACAGAAAACTTCTTATTGCGTACCCATACATCTCCAGTACAAGCTCGTACAATGCAACGTCATGAACCTAATAGTCCAATTCGTATGATTGCGCCTGGTAAGGTTTACCGTTGGGACTATGATGCGACACACTCCCCAGTATTCCACCAAGTGGAAGGTCTCATCATCGACGAGCATATTACATTTGCTGATTTGAAAGGTACATTAGAGTCCTTCTTACGTCACATGTATGGTGATGAAACAAAGGTACGTTTCCGTACAAGCTTCTTCCCATTCACAGAACCATCTGCAGAAGTAGATATTTCCTGTGTAATGTGTGGTGGCGAAGGTTGCCGCGTATGCTCTCATACAGGTTGGCTTGAAATTTTGGGCTGCGGTATGGTTCATCCGGATGTATTGCGCATTAATGGGTACGATCCTGAAAAGGTTAAAGGCTTTGCCTTTGGCATGGGCGTAGAACGTATTGCTATGCTTTTATACGGCATTAACGATTTACGTCTATTCTTTGAAGATGATGTACGATTCTTGGAACAATTTTAGGAGGAACTCATGAAAGCAAGTTTACAGTGGATGAACGAATACGTGCCTGTGGATATGAATCGTCCTGCTCAAGAATTGGCCGATGAATTAACACAAGCTGGTATTCCTGTAGAAGATGTCATTGCTATGGATAATGGCATTAAGAAAATTTATACTGGTAAAATCGTTGAGATTACAAAGCATCCAGATGCAGATAAATTACAAGTATGCCAAGTTGAATGCCTTACTGAAGAAGGTGAGCCTGTTACTAAACAAATCGTAACAGCGGCTACTAATGTAGCGGTAGGTCAAATCGTGCCTGTAGCGTACCATAAATCTCGCCTAGCTGATGGCACAGAGATTAAAAAAGGTAAATTGCGCGGCGTAGTTTCTGAAGGTATGTTCTGCTCCGTAGCAGAATTTGGCATTTCCAGTGATTTAGTATTGCCAGAAGAAGCACAAGGTATTTATATCTTCCCTGAAGGTACACCAATTGGTCTTGATGTAAAAGACGTGTTGGGCTTAAATGATACAGTGTATGAATTTGAATTGACTGCTAACCGAGCAGATTGCTTCTCCATGGTTGGTTTATCCCGTGAATTCGGTATTATGACAAACCAAAAAGCGTTATTTCCTGTTATCATGGTTAATGAAACTGGCGAATCCATTGAAGGCAAAGCATCTGTATCCATCGAAGCGGATGACCTTTGTACTCGTTTTACTGCTCGCGTAGTAACTGATGTTAAGGTTGAGCCATCTCCATTGTGGATGCAAAACCGTTTGCGCAACAGTGGGATCCGTCCTATCAATAATGTAGTAGACGTTACAAACTACGTTATGTTAGAACTTGGTCAACCTATGCATGCATACGACTATGACCATGTAAAAGGTCATCAATTGGTGGCAAGACGCGCTAAAAATGGTGAAGTGCTTGTTACACTTGATGGTTCTGAACGAGAATTGAATGACTCCATGCTTATCATTGCTGATGCAGAACGTCCAGTAGGCGTAGCAGGTATCATGGGTGGCTTTGATAGCGAAGTGACAAATGAAACGACTACAGTTCTCTTCGAAGCTGCCGTATTTAACGGTCCATCAATTCGACGTACAGCTAAAGCTCTTGGTATGCGTTCTGAAGCATCTGGTCGTTTTGAACGTGGTGTAAATCATAAATACACAGCTTATGCTATCGACAGAGCAGCTCAATTATTACAACAAATCTGCCCTACTTGTAAAGTTGATGTAGGCGTTATCGATGTATATAAAAATCCTGTAGAACAACATACAGTTACTTTCACAGCAGAACAAATCAACGATTACTTGGGTACAAATATTGAAAAAGACGAAATGGTTCGTATTTTGACTGCCCTTGAATTCGTTGTAACTGACGAGGGCGACAAATTATCTGCCCTCGTTCCAACGTGGCGTGGCGATGTAACAGTAATGCCTGATATCGCCGAAGAAGTGGCTCGTATCTATAACTACGATAATATTGCGCCTACAATCCCTGTAGCCGTATTATCCTCTGGTGGTATGACACCTAAGAAAGCTCTTACTAAAGAGGTTACACATGCATTGGCTAAATTGGGTATGACTCAAATCATTACATTTAGCTTCATGCATAAAGATGGCCTTACTAACATGATGCTTCCTGAAGGGGATAGCCGTTATACAGCCATTCCAATCTTGAACCCTATTTCTGAAGAGTTCCCTTATATGCGTACTACATTGGTACCAGCTGTTATTGAAGCAGCTAAACGCAATATTGCGCAACAAAATAAGGATCTTTGGTTATTTGAAACAGCAAATGTATATGAACCAAAAGCGTTACCTTTAACAGAAGTACCTCATGAACGCCCTATGGCTTGTGGTATCTTGATGGGCAAGGCAAACCAAGCTGGCTGGAATCAACCAGAGCGCACTACAGATTTCTATGATGTAAAAGGAATTGTAGATGCGTTGTTATCTGAACTAGGCGTTACAAGCTATGAAATTAATCGCGGCACTGAGCCATACTTCCACCCAGGTGTAAGTGCTCAATACGTTGTTGATGGTAAAATGATTGCTCAATATGGTGAATTACACCCACAAGTGAGCAAAAACTTTGATTTACCAGGTAAAGTATATATGTTTGAAATTGATTTGGAAGCAGTATTATCCTTAACGATTCCAGCATTCCGTTATACATCCTTTAGTAAATTCCCAGGTACTAGCCGTGACCTTGCTATCGTAGCACCTGTGTCCGTATCTAGTGGCGAAATTTTATCTATCATCAAAGAGCATGGTGGAGAATATTTAGAAAATGCATCTATCTTTGACGTTTACGAAGGTGAACATATTGAAGCTGGTTACCGCAGCCTTGCATACAACTTACAATTCCGTTCTATGGAAGGTACGTTGAATGATGAGGATATTGATGGTAATATACAAGCTATTATTGATGCATTAGCAGAAATTAACTGCAGATTACGTTAATTTTAAGCAGTATATTGAAAGGGTTTACCGTATGGTAAACCCTTTTAGTACTATAGTTATACCTTTAGTTAGGTAGAAAGGATTGTCCATGGAATTATTGGCTCCTGCCGGTACGATGGAAAACTTTATAGCCGCTTTAGAATCTGGGGCTGATGCCATTTATCTTGGTGGTAAAGGCTTTAATGCCCGTACTCATGCAGCAAACTTTGGCATTGAAGAATTGGCGGAGGCTATTCGTTTGGCCCACATTCTAGATGTGTCCGTATATGTAACCGTAAATATCCTCATAGGTGATTCCGAATTAATGGCTCTCGCGTCGTATTTAAAGGACTTAGAACGCATTGGTGTGGATGCTATCATCGTTCAAGATTTAGCGGTTGCTAAACTCGCGCAACGTGTGGCTCCTAAATTGCACTTACATGGCAGTACGCAAATGACGGCTGCTACGCTAGATGCTGTGCATTTTTATGAAAGCCTCGGCTTTACCCGTGTTGTATTAGCCCGTGAATTAAGCCTTGCAGAAATTGAACATATTTGTAAAAATTGTACAGCTGAAATCGAAGTCTTCGTACACGGTGCGTTGTGCGTATGTTATTCTGGTCAATGCTTAATGAGTTCTTTCATCGGTGGTCGTAGTGGCAACCGTGGTGCTTGTGCACAACCTTGCCGCTTGCCTTATGAGCTATTGGATTCATCAGGCACTAGCTTATTGCCAAAACACGAAGCCTATCTATTGAGTCCAAAGGATCTTAACTATAGTGAACATATGAATGAACTTGTGGCGGCTGGAGTTACGTCCTTTAAGGTAGAAGGACGTATGAAAAAGGTTTCTTATGTGCGTCAAGTTATTGGCACTTATCGGCATATTTTAGATACAGCTCATATAGACTCTTCTGATGCCGATGCATTGGCTTCTGGCTTTAATCGTGGGTTCTCTACAGATTATTTAACTGACCATGTTGGAAAATCTATGATGACTGTGGTTGCCCCAAATAATCAAGGGAAATTAATTGGTAAAGCAGAGGTCAAAAAAGGTCAAGTTCATTTATTCTTAACAGAACCGATTGAAAAAGGATCCCTCTTAAAGGTCATGCAAGCTTCTGGTAGTATTACGTACTATCAAATCGATCAGAACTGGTCTCTAGTGGATGAAAAACATTTTGTAGGTAAACCTGATGAAGGCTTTGCAGCAGGACAAGTGTTCTTGGCATCTACGCCAAAATCTCAAAAGCAACGGGGCTTACAAGACTTTAGTGCTAAATTAGAGGTACATGGGTATCTATCTATTAATACAGACCGAGAACAGCCTTGTACAGATCTTACCTTTGTATTAAACGACGGTCGCACTGTGACAGTATCTAATGAGTTTGAACCAGTTTATGCTAATAATAAACCGACTACATTAGAGAAGGTTACAGACCAAGTTGGCCGATTGGGGAATACATTGTTTACTCTAGCTTCAATGTCTATTCCTGAAGGGCCCTATATGTGGCCCGCTAGTGTTTTGAATGCATTGCGTCGCGATGCAGTGGACGCTTTAGAAACTCTGTTAATTACAGACCATGAAACTGCTTGGGCAGAACTTGCCGTAGAACCACAAGATATGACATCTATGGTTGCTAAGGATAAGATTGAATATTCTGAGCCTATAGTGAGCGCTCGCGTTGATGAATTAGATTCTGTGAAAGCTGCTATTGAAGGGGGCGCTAAGAAGATTATCTTCGGTGGTGACCGTTTACAACGCAAGCCTTATGAACTTAATATTTATGAAAAGGTAGCTAAGCTTTGCAAAGACAATAATGTGCTTTGCGTATCTGCTACGCCTCGCGTCGTGAAAGACGATGAAGTTGAAGCGTATATGAATACTCTTAGGGCTATAGTTGAGGCTAAACCAGATAGCATATCTATTCACGTGCCACAAGCGTTATTATGGCTCCGTGATTTAGGGTATACAGGTGCTATTGAGGCTGATACAGGTCTTAATATATTTAATGGCTCTGCATTACAAGTATGGCAAGACTTTAATATGAGTAGCATAGCGCCATCCTTAGAGTTAACATTGGCACAACTAGTTAATCTGCAAAAATCTACTAAATTGCCATTAGAAATCATGGTACATGGTTACACAGAAATGATGATTTCTGAATACTGTGCCATCGCAAGCTTTGTGGGCACTGGTAAAAAGGAAAACTGTCCTATGCCATGTGTAACAGAGGACTATGCATTGAAGGACCGTAAAGGGGAAGTATTCCCACTTCGTACAGATCCGTATTGCCGCATGCATATTATGAACAGTCATGAAATGGATATGCGTGCTTACGTGCCAGAGTTACATCGAAAAGGGCTACATATTTTGCGCATCGATGGTCGACATATGGATCCACATCGTTTGCGTACTATCGTAGCAGATTATGTATCCATTCAAAATGGAATAAAAGAGGCTCCGCCTAAGAGTGCAGGTAAAGATGATACACCTATTACAAGGGGCCACTATTTTAGAGGTATTTTATAAAAGAGGTAGTACATTGTTTAACGAAGATGTATTAGACTTTCACCATATAAAAGAACAATTAAAACAACACTGTAGTTCTACTATTGCTAAAGAATTAGCTATGCATATTGAACCAATGACGGATGCTAAAGCAATTCAAGAGAACCTTGATGAAACAGCAGAAGCTATGCGTTCTTTACAAACTGAGGTAGAACAGCCGTTAGGAGGTACGCGAGATATTCGCGAATCCTGTAAAAAGAGTCGTAAAGACTTTGTCCTTACTCGTGAAGCATTGTGGGATATCTACTTGACCATTGGTGCTTATAAGCGGATGACAAAGTTCTTTAGAACAAAATATATGGAATATCCATTGCTATCCCTATGGGTACAGGATATGCCGAATACAGATCGCATAGAAAACCGTTTTAAACGCGTTTTTGATGAAAAAGGGGAATTGCTTGATACAGCATCTCCTAAATTGGCGAGCCTTAGAAATACGATTATTAAAACTCGTGAAAAGATTAAAAATGATATTCAAGCTATCTTGCACGACAAAGATAATCAAAAGTATTTCCAAGAAGCAATCATTACGCAGCGCAATAATCGCTACGTAATCCCTGTAAAACAGGAGTATCGCCAATACTTTGATGGTCTTATTCACGACCGTTCTGCAACGGGGCAAACTTTATATATTGAACCGATGCGCTTGGTGAATCTAAATAATGAATTACAAGAGGCATTAATTGGTGAAGAGCAAGAGGTATTGCGTATTTACCGCGAATTATCAGGCCTTGTAAAACAACATAGTAATGATTTGATGGATGCCTGTGAAAAGGTATCACACATCGAATTTGTATATGGTAAGGCGAGCCTTGCTATTTCCTATAAGGGTATACCAGCAATCTTGAGTACTGATAGAACAGTTAATCTCATGAGAGCTCGTCATCCATTAATTCCACCAAATGTAGTAGTGCCTACGAATATTCAGTTAGGTACATCGTATCGTATTTTATTAATCACTGGTTCTAATACAGGTGGTAAAACAGTATCCCTTAAAACCTTGGGATTATTGAGTTTAATGAACCAATGTGGTTTATTTATTCCTGCTGATCACGGCTCTATGTTGCCTATATTCCATAATATCTTTGCTGATATTGGGGATGAACAAAGTATTGAAGCCAGCCTTAGTACGTTTTCCGCTCATATGACACAAGTTATTTCCATCATCAAACATTGTGGCCCAAATGACTTGGTATTATTAGATGAGCTTGGATCTGGTACTGATCCAGAAGAAGGTAGTGCACTTGCTGTATCTATCCTTGAGTTCTTCCGTAAAAAAGGCGCCCTTATGATGGTAAGTACCCATTATAATGAGCTTAAAAATTATGCGTACCATACAGAAGGAATTGAAAATGGCCACGTTGAGTTTGATGAGCGTACATTAAAGCCTACGTATCGACTTCATATCGGTGTAGCTGGTAGTAGCCATGCGTTGAGTATTGCGGCTCGTTTAGGCTTACCAAAAGACATCGTAACACGTGCTGCAGAGTATAAATCTCAATTTGGTAGCGATGAAATGGAAGAAGTTCTTTCAGATTTGAATGAACAGCTTCGTAAAGCATCTGAACGTGAAAGAGCATTAAAGAAAGAGCTGGACGAAACACGTCGCATGCGCGGCCAATTAGAGAAGGAAAAGAAACAGTTTAATGAAAAACGTAAACAAATCTTAGCCAAGGCTCAAGCAGATGCAGAAGCTATGAAACGTAGTTTACGCGTCGAAGGGGAAGCGATTATCAAGCAATTGAAATCGCAATTCTCCGAAACGAATAAGGATAAGCGTCAATCTGCTATTAATGCTGCACGTAAGGGCATCTCTAATGTACATGTACCGGAAGCCCCAGTAGATGATGATCGTAAGTCCTTGACGGCAGACGCCATTAAAGTAGGCCAAGCAGTATATGTTACGTCCTTGCGTTCTTTAGGTACTGTATTATCTATCAATGGCAATCGGGTAAATGTAGATATCAATGGATTAACAGCTACCGTTAAGGTTAGCGAATTACAATCTACTACACGTGAAGAAGGTAACAAGCTGGCACGTGAACAAAAGGCCGCTATGCCTAAGACGCGAAAACGCATGGGTGGTTCTGCTGTACAACGCCAAAAAGAGGTTCGTACAGAAATCAATATCCTTGGTCAAACCGTAGATGAAGCGACAGTTTCTGTTGGTAGATTTATTGACCAAGCTTTGCTTGGTGGTGTTAACCAAGTACGTATTATCCATGGTAAAGGTACTGGTGCATTACGAGAAGGTGTACATCAATATTTACGTACCTTACCGCATGTAGCACATTTTGAAACGGCTGGTTATGATGAAGGTGGTGCAGGGGCTACGAATGTAGTTCTGAAGTAAAGCTAGTATCTATCTTATATGAAATTGACCATGGAATATATATGCATCTAAATAGATAGAAGTAGAAAAGGTAGTAAGTTCTTTGAGCTTACTACCTTTTTCCATGCAAAAAAGGAGTAGAACATAATGTTCTACTCCTTTTGCAGATTACTATATTTAGTGATCCTTTTTACTAGACTTTTTACTTTTAGATGAATTAGATTTTGGTTCACTCACTTCTTCCTTAGAAGAGCCACTGTCATCTTTTACTGCTTCATCTTTTTTCTTGTCTTTATCGTCTTTTTTGTCTGCTTTTTCGTCCTTAGCAGCCTCTTTTTTAGGCTGTGCTTTTACAGGATTGT
>CAKPSA010000002.1 GCA_934183145.1 uncultured Veillonella sp. | reverse complement strand
AAAGCTTACGTCAAAATCGTGAAAGTTTGAAACAAACTGAACAACGTACAGAAGAAAACCAATAATATAAATAAAAAAGAAGCGAAGGATTTCCTTCGCTTCTTTTTTATTCAGTATAATCATCGGGTTTTTTAGGCTCTACTATCATTGTTTGATGGGTATTAAAAATAACAAATCCAAGAGGAGATCCAGGTGGTTTTTTGATATTTTTAATATATGTGTAGTCCACAGGCACTTTACTAGTTTCGCGAGCCTTACTAAAATATGCTGCGTATTGAGCAACTTTAGATAAAATCATATCATCTGGCTCTACATTGAGTCTTAATATGAGATGAGAGCCTTGAATATCTTGTGTATGGAACCAAATATCGGTTGGTTTTGCAAACCGATGTGTTAAATATTCGTTTTGTTGATTGTTACGACCAATAAATATTTCGCCTTCATCAATGGTTAAATGAATGTAATTGGATTTGCCTAGCTTGTAAGATAGGGGCTTTTTAGATTTTTTTATAATACCTGCATCCATACACTCTTTACGAATTTCCTCTAGGCTTTCACGGGTAGTAGCTAATGAAATACTATATAAAATCGATTTGAGATATTCAAGTTTTGTAGTACTAGCATTAAGTTGATATTCGCCGCTAACCATACGATTTTTTAATTTCGTATAGAGTTTATAATACCATTGACCGTTTTCTACAATAGTAAGATTTGGCTTTAAGGGTATAGTTAATAACTCTCCTTCTTCAGAGAGAAGATTTGGCAATTGAATAGAAGGTTCATATTGTACCTGTAAGTGAGCATTGATCATTAAGATATCGCCATATAGTTTATAGGTATCCATTTTATTGGTATCATCTAATTCATCTTTGATTTTTTTGTGACGAACCTCTTCTTTCTTGATAGCTGCTGTTAAGATCTTTTCTAATTCTTTATCAGCAGTGTGTATTGATTTTGTATTATGAATCGATTCTTCTAGTGCTTCTGAAATTGTATTATATTCTTTAAGTACTTTATAGTTGTGTAATGTAAAGGTTGCGTGAGCCTTTTTATTATTATCATTAAGTAATGCAAGTAACCCATTACTTTCTTTTAGTTTTACTTTTAGATCATATAATGCCTTCGCCAATTCATCTACTTGAGTGGCATTTAGATCAGTAATTAATTCATCGCCACTAAGTTTTGAAGACCATAGTACTTCATCTAATAAGGGTTTACCAAAGCCGTTAAATATGGCCCGTATAGATTGTTGTACAGTACCATTACCAAAGGAGGTAAGTAGATTTTTGATTTCATCATAATCGAAGTCCATCAAACTTACACGATTAGCATTGGGTGGTAATTCATAGTGTAGTTTCGGGCTAATGGATCGTTCACGATTCATTAAAGGTGATACATGAATTAAGGATTCTAATATAACTCCATCTTGTACAAAGATACAGTTTGAATATTTGCCCATTAATTCTACATAGATAAATGTACTTGTAATAGAGCCATCCATTTCAAGCTTATCCGTTTGGATACACATGATCCGGTCCCCATTAATTTGTTCTACTTTTACAATGCGGCTACCTTCGATATGTTTACGTAAGAACATACATAGTGAACTAGGTTTCTTTGGTAAATCTTGAAGAGGTTTGCTGAGATACATTGCAGGGGTTGCACCAACAGTGATGACTAGGCTTTGATCTTCGTTAAGTGCACGAATTTTAAATAGTAATGTAGTTTTATCTATTTGATATAATTTTTGTATTTGACCTGTTTGTAATCGCTCATTTAATTCTTTTGCGAGAACAGACATGGTAAGTCCGTCTAAATTCATAGTACTCCTTTCAATTTTATTTAGAAGTATAGTTTAGTATAACATAATGTACATATAATTCTTAGTATTTAAACACGGAATGTATAATTCGTGGTACAATAATAAAAACTGCTAAGGAGGATATCACATGAAAAGTATGACCGGTTTTGGTTCTGGCACGGCAACCAAAGATGGCATTACCTGCACGGTAGAAATAAAGTCCGTAAATGCGCGATTTCTTGATTTATTTATACGTAGTCCAAAGCAAATAAACCCTTTTGAAACCATTATTCGCGGATTAGTACAAGATCGAATTACCCGCGGTAAGGTCGAAGTATCGGTTTCTATTCAGGATGCGGGAGAGCGACCTAAGACCTTTACAATAAATAGTGTATTGAGAAAACAGATACAAGAACTACTTGTTCAAGAAGAGTTTTATGATGACCCTAAAAAGGTTCCTTTACAAGCGGTCAATTCTATTTCTAATGAATGGATTCAACAACAAGACACACCGATTGCAGAGGATGTGCTTTCAGAAATAGTAAAAGAATCTACAACTCAAGCATTAGATGCTCTAATAGCAATGCGTACGGTGGAAGGTAAACATATTGAACAAGATTTATTATCACGTATCTCTACCTTAGAAAATGTCATCAAACACATTGATGAGAATAAGGCGGGAGCCGTAGAAGCATATCGGGAGCATATAAAAGGTAAAATTCAAGAGTACCTAGTTTCTTTGGAATCGAGTATCAGTGAAGATCGTTTTTTGCAGGAAATAGCTTTACTAGCTGATAAGACTGATATTACGGAAGAGATTGTCCGATTCACCTCACATGTGGTACAATTAAAAAACACACTTGTAGATGAGAATTCCATCGGTCGTAAGGTGGACTTTATTTTGCAAGAAATGAATCGTGAAGTGAATACAATTGGTTCCAAAGCTATGGATTCAAGTATTACAGAATTTGTGGTTCAACTTAAATGTGAGTTAGAAAAAATTAGAGAACAAGTACAGAATGTAGAGTAATAGGAGGTCCATAAATGAGTATTCAATTATTGAATATAGGCTTTGGTAATATGGTATCTGCTAACCGTGTTATGGCTATCATTAGTCCTGAATCTGCACCTATTAAACGTATGGTTCAAGATGCACGTGATAAGGGCCTGCTCATTGATGCTACATATGGTCGAAAGACTCGTGCTGTATTAGTTATGGATAGTGGTCAAATTGTATTATCTGCAATTCAACCAGAAACCGTAGCACATCGACTTGTGCAATATGATGTAGACGAAGATACAGTAGAATCATAGGAGTACATATGTCAGACAGAGGATTATTAATCGTTATATCCGGGCCATCTGGCGCAGGTAAAGGTACGATTTGTGCGAATATTCGAAAGGAAATGCCTAATCTAGTTTATTCCGTTTCTATGACAACACGGGCACCACGTGTTGGTGAAGTGGAAGGGGTTAATTATTTCTTTCGCTCAAAAGAAGAGTTTGAATCTCTATTAAGTGAAGATGCATTTTTAGAATATGCAAAAGTTTATGATAATTACTATGGTACACCAAAACAACATGTAATGGATTTATTAGATGACGGTAAAAGTGTACTGTTAGAAATTGATATTCAAGGTGCTATGCAGGTTAAGGAACGTTTTAGTGATGCTGTATTTATTTATATAGTGCCACCGTCTTTAACTGAGTTATCTGAGCGTTTACACAACCGCGGTACAGATGCGAAAGAAGTTATTGATAAACGGCTGTCACTAGCTTGTTCTGAATTGGCATTAGCCCATCGTTATGACTATATAGTTGTAAATGATGATCTTTCAGAGGCATCCGAGAAGGTTGCTTCTATCTTACGAGCTGAATCCTGTAAGATTAGTCGTAATAAAGAGCAAATTCAATTTATTTATAAACAGTATCAAGAGTCTAAGGAGAAGTGATAGTATGATGGTAAAACCTCCATTGAAAAAATTGGAAAATCAAGTAGATAGTAAATATACTTTGGTAACATTAGCAGCTAAACGGGCTCGTGAATTAACAGATGGTGAACCATGCTTAGCTGAATCTACACATGCAACTGACAAGCCTGTATCCTTGGCATTCTATGAAATTGCCGAAGGTGAAGTGACTTATAAACGCACTAAAGAAGGCATTAAATAAGATTAATAAATTCCTTGTATCCTTGATACAAGGAATTTTTAAAAGGAGAAGAACATGCGCGGAAAACATATCATTGTCGCTGTATCTGCAGGTATTGCAGCGTATAAGGCAATTGAAGTAGTAAGCCGACTTCGTAAAAAAGGTGCTGAAGTAAAGGTTGTTATGACTGAAAACTCCACTCATATAGCTTCACCACTTACATTTGGTGAGATTAGTGGACATCCTGTAGCTATCGACATGTTTGAACAAGTACACCAATGGGATGTGGAGCATATTGCACTAGCAACATGGGCAGATGCATATGTGGTTGTACCTGCTACAGCAAATGTGATTGGCAAAATCTATGCCGGTATTGCAGATGATATGCTAACAACAACAATAATGGCTACTACAGCGCCAAAATATCTTTGCCCTGCCATGAATACAGAAATGTATAATAATCCGATTACACAGCGAAATTTAGCAGGGTTACGGGATTTGGGGTACTATATTATGGAACCGGCTGAAGGTTGGCTTGCTTGTGGTATCACTGGTGTAGGACGTCTACCAGAGCCTGAAGCCATTGTAGAATGGCTTGAATCGCAAATGTGCAAATCTAATGAGCTTGAAGGTACCACAGTACTTGTTACAGCAGGTGGTACGCAAGAAAACATCGATCCTGTTCGTTATATTGGCAATCGCTCTAGCGGCAAAATGGGGTACGCCATTGCTGAACAAGCAGCACGTATGGGGGCTAATGTTATTTTAGTTAGTGCTCCTACATCGTTAGCTGTACCAAGTGGCGTAGATTTCGTTCCTGTTGATTCTGCTTTATCTATGCAACATGCTGTTGAATCTCGATATGATGATGTAGATGTAGTTGTTATGGCGGCTGCAGTATCTGACTTTAGAGTCCTTAACAAAGCAGAGCAAAAAATCAAAAAAATGGAGTCTATGACTTTAGAACTTGTTAAGAATCCAGATATCCTACAAGGTTTAGGTGCTAAAAAGAACCATCAAATTCTTGTGGGGTTTGCAGCAGAAACAGAACATGTAATCGAGTATGGTCAAGATAAGGTAGCTAGAAAAAATCTAGATATGCTTGTAGCCAATGATGTAAGTAAGTCTAATGCTGGTTTTAATGTAGATACAAATGAAGGCTACTTCTTATATCCTCATAAAGATCCAAAAGAAATGCCTAATATGAAAAAATCTGAGTTAGCTCATAATATTATGAAAGAAGTTGTGGAATTAGTAAAAAATAAATAGCACTGGTATTTGATAGTATCTTACATTTTGTAGTTTGCAATTGATGGAAAGAAGTGTTATTTATATGTTTGCTATTCAAAAAGCTTATTTGGATGGCTCGTTGAGCAAAGATAAATGGAGTAACAATATTGTTGCTGGTTTGGTGGTAGGTGTTGTAGCATTACCATTAGCGATGGCCTTTGCCATTGCTAGTGGCGTTACACCACAAGCGGGTATATATACTGCTATTATTGCTGGTATATTCGTATCCTTATTTGGTGGTTCACCAGTACAAATTGCTGGACCTACAGGGGCTTTCATCGTCCTATTAAGTAGTATAGTTGTAAACTATGGGTTTGAAGGTTTACAAATTGCTACCATGATGGCTGGCCTTATGCTTATCTTAATGAGCGTGGCGAAGTTAGGTACAGTTATCCGATTTATTCCAGCTCCTGTAATCATGGGCTTTACAGCTGGTATTGGTGTTACTATTTGGGTCGGTCAATGGCCGTACTTCTTTGGTTTTCCTCAATTACCTTATATGGCTCACTTTCATGAGAAATTATGGGCTATGATCCAATCACTGCCAAACTCAGATTTACCAACATTGGGGATATCAGTACTAAGTTTGGCACTATTATTAATATTACCTAAAATCCCATATATTAAAAAGGTTCCAGCCCCAATTGTGGCTATGGTCATTGCAACTATTATTCAATCCATTTATCAATTTCCTAGTGTATTGACTATCGGTAGTGCTTTTGGAGGCATTCCTCAAGGTTTACCAGAATTTTCTATACCGGTTCTAAGCTTTGATAAAATATTAACTTTAATTGGCCCCGCGTTTACTATTGCTATGCTGGGAGCTATAGAATCGCTATTATCGGCAGTTGTAGCGGACGGTATGAGTGGAACAAAACATGAATCAAATACTGAGTTATTTGGACAGGGACTGGCTAATGTATTTGCACCATTATTTGGTGGCATTGCATCAACGGGTGCGATTGCACGTACTGCAACCAATATCCGTCAAGGTGGTAATTCACCATTGGCAGGAATTGTTCACGCTATAACTTTATGTATTATTTTATTGTTTTTAGCACCCTATGCTGTATACATTCCTTTGGCATCCATGGCGGCTATTCTTTTTGTAGTTGCCTATAATATGAGTGATGTACCGCGCTTTGTTCGCATGCTTATTTTGGCGCCAAAACCAGATCAAATAATTTTGTTGCTCACGTTCTTCTTAACAATTTTTACAGATCTAGTAGTAGCTGTGAACGTAGGTGTAGTACTTGCGGTATTACAATTCATGCGCAAAATGGTTAATACTATTGATGTACACGAAGCAAGTTGTGCTGAATTATCTGAGCAGATTAAACACGAAATTACAATACATCCTGATATTATGGTATATACCGTAGAAGGGCCTTTATTTTTTGGTGCTATAAGTGCTTTTGATCGAGCATTAAATTCTATTCATAAAGATCCTAAATATTTGATTATTCGCTTTGTAAAAGTCCCTTTTGTAGATTTAACTGGACTTCGTATATTACGTAGTATTATTGAAGAATTGCAGAAGAGGGATATTGAAGTATTACTAAGCGATGTAAGTTATGATATTCGTCGCGAAATGTATAAGTCTGATTTTTTAGATATTCTTGGTCGTCATCATATGTATCGTAAATTTGATAGTGCCCTTCATAAGGCAGAGCATGATTTAGTATTAGAAGAAACTAAAGAGATATAATAATGACTTGCTTTATCACTGTAAATACACTATAATATTTCTGTAACTCATCAAGAGTAGTGGAGGGATAGGCCCTGTGAAGCTACAGCAACCATTCCAAGAGGAAAAGGTGCTAATTCCTATGACAAATGTCGTTAGATGGGAGGGTCTCTCATGAGTACATGAGAGGCTTTTTTTCGTATTAGGAGGATAAAATGGCTGAAAAACATATGTTTTTTACTTCTGAATCTGTTACTGAAGGCCATCCAGATAAAATAGCTGACCAAATTTCTGACGCTGTTTTGGATGCGATTATTGAAAAGGATCCAACTGCTCGTGTAGCTTGTGAAACTTTAGTTACTACTGGTCTAGTTCATGTAGTAGGTGAAATTTCTACTAATACATATGTAGATATTCCTCGCATCGTACGTGATACAGTTCGTGAAATTGGTTATACACGTGCAAAATTTGGCTTTGACTGCGACACTTGCGGTGTACTTGTTTCTATTGATGAACAATCTGCTGATATCGCTATGGGCGTAGATGAAGCTCTTGAATCTAAAGATGGTAATGGTGAAGCACTAGATAAAATCGGTGCTGGTGACCAAGGTATGATGTTCGGTTATGCATCTAATGAAACACCTGAACTTATGCCAATGCCTGTTTCTTTGGCTCATCGTTTATCCCGTCGTCTTACAGAAGTTCGTAAAGACGGCACTTTAACATACCTTCGTCCAGATGGTAAAACTCAAGTTACTGTTGAATATGTTGATGGTAAACCAAAACGTATTGATACAATTGTTATCTCTACACAACATAGCCCTGAAGTAACTCAAGAACAAATTAAAGCTGATTTAAAACGCTATGTTATCGACGCAGCATTGCCTGCTGAATTTGTTGATGAAAACACAAAATACTTTATCAACCCAACTGGCCGTTTCGTAATCGGTGGTCCTCATGGTGATGCTGGTTTGACTGGCCGTAAAATCATCGTAGATACTTATGGCGGTATGGCTCGTCATGGCGGCGGTGCTTTCTCTGGTAAAGATCCATCTAAGGTAGACCGCTCTGCAGCATATGCTGCTCGTTATGTAGCTAAAAACGTTGTTGCAGCAGGTCTTGCTGATAAATGTGAAGTACAAGTTGCTTACGCAATCGGCGTTGCTCATCCTGTATCTATCTTAGTTGATACTTTTGGTACAGGTCATGTTGAGGAAACTAAAATTCAAGAACTCGTTAAGAAACATTTCGACCTTCGTCCAGCAGGTATTATAGAAATGCTTGATTTGTTAAAACCTCATTATCGCAAAACTGCAGCATATGGTCACTTTGGTAGAACTGATGTAGATTTACCTTGGGAACGTACTGACAAAGCAGCAATTTTAAAAGCTGAAGCTGGCTTATAATACAAAAGGTCTTAGTAGAATTTCTACTGAGACCTTTTATAGTAAATGAAAGGAATAGTGTATGCGTGTCGCAAAAGTTATTATTAATAGACCGGCCAAACAACTTCATAAACCGTTAAGCTACTTAATGCCTGAAAAGTTTGGTAATGTCTTACCGGGCACACGCGTACTTATTCCTTTAGGCAATAGTCGTGAAGAGGGCATTCTGATTGGTTATGAAGAATTATTAGAACCCCCTGAATTTAAATTGCGAAATATTGTTCAAGTATTAGACAATGAACCTTGGTTTACAGCTGAAATGATGGACACTGCTCGTCGTTTAAATGAATATTATTTATTTTCCTATGGCGATGCATTACGTTTATTTACGGTTAATAAAACCCTTAAATCCTATGAAGCTCCGAAGGAAGAATGGCTTGTTGTTACTCCCGATTTCTCAGTAGCACAATTTAGTGAACGAAAAAAGAAACAACGGGAATTGGCAAAATATTTACTTGAAGTGGGTGGCGCATCAAAGGCTTTATTATTGGCTAAAGGCTTTTCACGCATGGTCATTAAACAAGTTAGCGAAGCTAAGGGGATTACTATTGAATCAAGATTTAAAGCAACAAAGACCACCTTTGATGAATTGTTTACAGAAGAAGTAAATATACCACTAACTGATGCACAACAAGCCGTGTATGAACCGATACAAGAAGCGATGAACACACATCATCATAAAATCTTTTTGTTACATGGCGTAACGGGTAGCGGAAAAACACAACTATATTTAAAAGCTACAGCAAAATGTATTAATCAAGATAAGACTGCTATTATTCTAGTTCCAGAAATTATACTGACAGATCAAATTGTACGGCGTTTTGTAGAAACCTTTGGTGATGAAGTTGTAGTATTTCATAGTAAATTAACGGTTCAACAACGCAATAATAACTGGGAGCGTTTGCGTCGTAAGGATAGCCATATTATCATTGGTGCGCGATCTGCGGTATTTGCTCCCGCAGAGGATATTGGACTAATTGTAGTAGATGAAGAGCATGATACGTCTTATAAGCAAGAAGACATGGTTCGTTATCATGCGAGAAATGTTGCATTATGGCGTGGAGAAGCACATGGTTGTCCTGTAATATTAGGCTCTGCGACACCATCTGTTACTTCCTATTATAAAGCTAAGCAAGGGGAGTATCATTTGCTTGAGTTGCCACACCGTATTTTTGAACAACCGATGCCAAAGGTTACTATTGTGGACATGAAAGAAGAAATTCTTCACGGTAACTATTCTGTTTTTTCTGATGCTATGAGTAGCTTGATTCAAAAAACATTGAATGAACATAATCAAATGATTATTCTTTTGAATAGACGTGGTTATAATACATTTGTTATGTGTAGAGATTGTGGGGAAACTATTATGTGTCCTCATTGTGATGTGGCCATGGTATATCACCAAGCTGGTGAACAATTACGTTGTCACTATTGTGAGCATCATGAACCAATTCCTACTATATGTCCAAAGTGTAATAGCAAACGTATCAAATTCTTTGGGTCAGGTACACAAAAGGTAGAAGAAGAATTGCGACGACACTTTAAGTCTGCTCGCATTGCTCGACTTGATCAAGATGTAACAAAGAATAAACAATTAGCAGAAGATATTTTACATGACTTTGGAGCCCATAAATATGATATTTTATTGGGCACCCAAATGGTATCAAAAGGTCATGACTTTAAAGATGTAACAGCTGTTGGTATTTTAACAGCCGATTCAGTTTTAAATATTCCAGTATATTCTGCATCAGAAAGAACTTTCGATTTGCTTACACAGACTTCTGGTAGAGCCGGTCGAGGTGATAAAACAGGCAGTGTAGTAATACAAACATATAATCCTTTAAATTATGCTATAATAAAGAGTAAGGCTCATGATTATGTAGGCTTTTACAATGAAGAAATTCAAAATCGTAAAGCCTTAGGATATCCTCCATTTAGAGAAATGATTCATATGGTAGTGCGTCATCAAAACATGGAAACCTTGGAGACCATTGCTAATCGTATCGTAAACGACTTAGAGGCTCATAAAGGTGATTCTGATATCCTTATTAATGGACCTTATGAAGCAAGTATTAAAAAAGTACGGGATATGTATCGCTTAGCGATTATGATTCGCGGTACTGATTTATCAAATTTAAAAGATTATATATATAATTCATGGATCTTTACACAAGAAGGACTTTTGATTGATGTAGATCCAGTTTAGTATAGGAGTATAAATGGCAGTATTAGATGTTGTGAAAGCAGGTCATCCCGTTTTAAAACAAATTGCGGAACCTGTAGAACATGTTAATAAAAAACTTAGAGCCCTTATAGATGATATGGCTGAGACAATGTATGAAACCGAAGGCGTTGGACTTGCTGCACCTCAAGTAGGTGTATCTAAACGAATTATCGTCGTAGATGATCATGCAGGCAGTGGTCTCATTGCGTTAATTAATCCTGAAATCACTCATGCCGAAGGTTCACAAGTGGGCCCAGAGGGTTGTTTGAGTGTACCAGGTTATTTTGGTGATGTTGAAAGATTCGATAAAGTTACCGTTAAAGGTATTGACCCTCATAATAAAAAAGTAACAATTAAAGCTGAAGGATTTTTGGCGCGTATTTTTCAACATGAAATTGACCATTTAGAGGGGCATTTGTTTATTGAAAAAGCAACTAACTTACGATTGATTACGGATCATCCAGAGGAGAAAGAAATTGTCTAATCAAAAACAATTGCGTGTCGTATTTATGGGGACGCCAGACTTTTCGGTTCCTACATTAGAAGCAATAATTAAGGCTGGACACTCTATTGTTGGCGTGTATTGTCAGCCTGATAAACAAAAAGGACGTGGTAAACAGGTCCAAATGCCACCTGTAAAAGTGGCAGCTTTGGAACATAATTTACCTGTGTTCCAACCTGTAACATTACGTGATGAACAAGTACAAGCGGAACTTGAAGCGTTAAATCCAGATGTAGTAGTGGTTATTGCATACGGTAAAATTTTACCGCCATGGCTTATTCGACTACCACAATATGGATGTATTAACGTACATGCATCTATCTTACCTAAGTATAGAGGGGCTGCGCCGATTCACTATGCTATTTTAAATGGGGATACTAAAACAGGTGTTACCATTATGCATATGGATGATGGTCTTGATACTGGTGATATCATCGATGTCGTAGAGACCGATATTTTACCTGGTGAAACGACAGGTCAATTATTTGAACGTATGGCAGTACTTGGTGGTGAAACTATTGTTCCCGTATTAACTCGTTGGGTTAATGGGGAAATTATGGCTACGCCACAAGATGATACAATGGCTACACATACTGCTAAGATTACAAAGGAAATGGGGCAGATCGACTGGTCTAAGCCTGCTAATGAAATTGCAAACCTCATTAGAGGACTTAACCCAGCTCCTGGATGTTATACATATCTCGATGGAAAACGTTTAAAAGTATGGTCTGGAGAAGTGGTTCCTAGTGATACGACACACTGTTTGATAGATGTCCATGGTAAACATGTACCAATTGCTATATCAGCCACAACTGTGCCTGGTACAATCGTATCTAAAATAGCCGGTTTAGGTGTATTTTGTGGTGATGGAAATATAATTCTATTAACAGAAGTCCAACCAGAAAATAAAAAACGTATTTCTGCAATTGATTTTATTAATGGACATCAGATAAAGGAAGGTATCGTTTTTGGAGACTCAATATAAGCAGTATGAAACGTATCCGTTATACCTGATATTATCATCAATTACATGTACTTTAATTACAGTAATAATCGGATTTCTAATGTATGTGTTAGAACCTGGACTTTCACAATTACATCCTATTGCACCCATAATAAGTACAGTCGTTTTTTCTGTATGCATTTGTGTTATATGGTTATTGTGCTTATCCTTGATTATTGCTAGTTTTGGTATATTACGGTTACATCCTATTGTTTTAAGGCTAGCTAATCAGTTTATATATGGATTATTTCCATTATCTTTATTGATTGGCAAAGTGAGAGGGGTTACTAAGGATCAATTGCGTCAGTCTATGATTGATTTAATTAATCATCTCGTGATGCTTGATATGTATACGGTTGATCCAGAACGCATATTGTTATTAACACCACATTGTTTACAAGAAAGCTCTTGTGTTCATAAGGTTACACACGATGTATATAATTGTAAGCAGTGTGGTAGATGTCAAGTTGGTAGCTTATTACAAGTGGCTAAAGACTATGGATGCCAATTTATAGTTGTCACTGGAGGTACCTTAGCGCGAATGAAGGTAAAGGAAGCAAGGCCTAAAGCTATTGTAGCAATTGCTTGTGAACGTGATTTAGCAAGTGGAATGGCGGATGTATTTCCTATACCTGTTATTGGCGTATTAAATGAAAGACCTAATGGACCGTGTTGTAATACAACAGTAGATCCTGAACGTGTTCGTGCAGTGGTAGAACAATTAAGTGGTAGGAATAGTAATGACAGAAGTAAAGACTAACCAACAACAGAATATTCGGTTACTTGCTGTAAAAGCTTTGAGTGATATTAATCGTAATGGTGCATATGCCAATATTAAGTTGCAAGAGTATTTACAAAAATATCATTTATCCGATTTGGATCGAAGATTTTTTACAGAGCTTGTATATGGCGTTATTCGCAGAAAAAATTATCTTGATGCTATAATTGTTCACTTTGCAAAACGACCTTTAAAGAAGTTATCCTCTATGGTTGTAGAAATTCTCAGACTAGGGATTTACCAAATTATCTATATGGATAAGGTACCTGAAAGTGCAGCTGTTAATGAATCCGTTAAATTAGCAAAAAAATTAACCAGAGGGTTATCTGGCTTTGTAAACGCTGTATTACGTTCTGTTTTACGTGAAAGTGATAGTATTTCTATAGGTGAACTTGCCAAATCCGAAGCTGAAGAGATTTCTTTCATATATAATCAACCTTTATGGTTAGTTAATTTATGGATGAATGAAATGGGTAAAGATAAGACTATAGATCTTTGTGCTTGGTTTAACGAACAACCTCGTCTGACGGCGCGTATAAATACTATAAAAGTATCTATTGAGGATTGTTTAAAAGAACTAGGCGATTTAGGCTGGACTGTGGAACAGGATCAAGATATTCCTGAAGTAGTTTATATTGATGCACATCAAGGACACTTGGAAAAAGCTAAACCTGTTATGGAAGGTCATATTACCTTTATGGATAAAGCGTCTATGCTTGTTGCTCATGTAGTAGATCCAAAACCGGGTGAACGTATTTTGGATTGCTGTGCCGCGCCAGGTGGTAAGTCTATGCATATGGCAAGCCTAATGAATAATACAGGCGCCATTATGAGCTGTGATATATACGAACATAAGTTAGACCTCATGAATCAGAATGCTCAGCGATTAGGGATATCTATTGTTTCTACTAAACTCCAAGACGGTCGATATTTACCTGATAATTGGAAAGAACAATTCGATCGCGTCTTAGTTGATGCACCATGTTCTGGTCTTGGCATCTTACAAAAGAAATTGGATATGCGTTGGCGGAAAACAGAATCTTTACTTACTGAATTGCCTCCATTACAGTTTGAAATATTAGAGAAGGCTTCTGAAATGGTTAAAGTTAATGGATATTTAGTATACTCTACATGTACCATTAATAGTGGGGAAAATGAGGATGTGCTAGAAAAATTCTTAGCAAACCATAAGAACTTTATTGTTGAGCCTGTATCATTTGATGGGATATCTCAAGCTGTAGATGGTATGATTACAACGTATCCACCAAGAGATCAGATGGATGGATTCTTTATGGCGCGCTTAAAGCGTATATCATAATAATAGAAATGGAGTACCATGATAGAATTATTGGGTAAGTCTTTAGAAGAGTTACAATCTATCTTTAAGACCCATAATATACAAAAGTTTCGAGCGAAACAGTTAATAGACTATATTTATCATAGATATATATTTGATTTTGAATCAATGACGCAGTTTCCTAAAGAGTTGCGTCAATGGTTAAGTGATAACTGTATTATTTCTTTACCAACATTAATTACTGAGTCTGTATCTCCAGATGGGAAGACTCGTAAAATCCTTGTTGAAATGACAGATCAAAGCCGGGTTGAAGCCGTTTTGATGGAGCAACATTATGGATATTCTGTATGTGTTTCGTCTCAAGTAGGCTGTGCTATGGGCTGTGTGTTTTGTGCTTCTACACAAGGAGGCTTATATCGTGATTTAACAGTGGCTGAAATCATAGGACAAGTTGTTATTTTTGGTTCTCTTACAAAAGAGCAAATCCACTCTGTTGTCGTTATGGGCGCAGGGGAGCCACTACAAAATTATGATAATGTATTACAAGCTCTACGATTGTTACATGATCCTATAGTTTGTAATATTAGTTATCGTAAAATGACGATTTCTACTTGTGGATGGGTTCCAAATATTTATAAATTAGCGGATGAAGGACTGCCTATAACATTAGCACTCTCTTTACATGCCACCAATAATGATGTTCGTCGTAGTATTATGCCTGTTGGGGCTCGTTATGAATTGACGGAAGTCTTAGATGCGGTAAAATATTATTATGATACGACTCAACGTCGTATCACCTTTGAGTACATTCTTATAGATTCAGTAAATGCTTCTATAGAGGAGGCTCATGTATTGGGACAAATCTGTAAAGATTTCCCCAATTGCCATGTTAACTTAATTCCTGTTAATGGCAATGAACATATTGAATTATATAAACCATCTATTACGAATATGAATACATTTAAAGACATCGTTGCTTCTTATGGTGTATCTGTAACGGTACGCAAAGAGATGGGCGATGCTATCCAAGCCGCATGTGGACAGCTAAAAGCAGCTCATGGTCGGAAAAAGGAGAATTATGAATAATTTTGTTGGTTTAAGTAAAATTGGACTTGTGCGTCAGCGCAATGAAGATCGATTTTTTATAGACGGTCCTATTTGTGCTGTTACTGATGGCATGGGTGGTTATAGTGGTGGTGAAATCGCTAGTACCTATGCTGTTGATGAAATAAAAGAATACTTGGCCTCCCTTGAAACGGTTGGTCAACAAGACTTATGTGATGCTATTATTCATGCAAATGAACGTATTGCTAAGCGCGTAGCTCGTGAAGAACGTCTTGCTGGTATGGGGACTACTGCTGTCGTTACAGCTATTAATGGTAATCAATTATACTGGGCAAGTGTTGGTGATAGTCGTTTGTATGTATATAGGGATGGTCTTTTACGACAAATTACTACAGATCATTCTATGGTACAAGAATTATTAGCTGCTGGAGAGATTACTAAGGATGAAATGCTAAATCATCCTCAAAGAAACTTATTAACCCGTGCAGTCGGTGTTGATGATACTTTAGAGGTAGATAGTGGCGTAGAGTCTATTCTTCCAGGTGATCGTATTTTACTTTGCACTGATGGGCTATGCGGTTATGTATCAGATGATGTAATTGCTAGTGCATTACAATCTACTAATGATGATATGAAGGTTGTTGAGTCATTAATGGAAGCCGTATATAACGTCGGAGCAGGAGATAATGTGACCATTGTGGTGGGAACAATCTAATCTAGAAATGGAGAAATAATGAGTACTATGAATATAAAGGGTATACTTCTAGATAACCGCTACCGAATTGTTGATAAAATTGGCGTTGGCGGAATGGCTGACGTATACCTTGGAGAAGATACCTTATTAGGTAGACAAGTGGCAATTAAAGTATTGCATGCTAACTTTGCCAATGATGATGAGTTTGTTACGCGTTTTAAACGAGAAGCACAAGCGGCAGGCAAACTAAATCATCCTAATATTGTAAATATGTATGATGTAGGGTTTGATCAAGACTTACACTATATCATTATGGAATATGTAGATGGTGAAACATTAAAAGAATACATTACTCGTCATGGTAGACTATCCATAGATGAGGCTGTTAAGTTTACAATTGCTATTGCTGAGGGCTTAGAGCACGCACATACAATGGGAATAGTACATTGTGATATTAAACCTCATAATGTTATTATCACTCGTACTGGTCGGGTAAAAGTTACTGACTTTGGTATCGCTCGAGCTATGAATGCTACCAATACAGTAATGTATACGAACTCTATTTTAGGGTCAGCCCATTATTTATCACCTGAACAAGCTAGTGGCAAACCTGTAGATGGTAATACTGATATTTATTCTTTAGGCGTTGTTTTATATGAAATGCTTACTGGAAGAGTTCCTTTTGAAGGGGAAACACCAATTGCAGTTGCACTAAAGCATGTGCGTGAAAAAGTGGCTCCCCCAACACGATATAATCCATCAATTCCACCGCTTTTAGAAGCAGTTGTGATGAAGGCTCTATCTAAAAATCCTGCGGATCGTTTTGATTCTATTTCTGATATGATTAGCGATTTACGATTATCCCAAGGATTTACAATGGGAAAAACACAACGCCATGAACCATATGACTTTGCTACACAAATGATTCCAGCTGTGGATCCTGAAGCAATGGAAGATTTCAGTACCATTCAAGAGGAGCAACAAGATGAGGGTAAAAAGAAGAGTATGTTAAGTAAAATAGCTTCTATTCCACAAAAATATATTGTTCTAGGTGCTGCTGTTATTTTCTTAGTAGCATTCTTAGGTGCCTTCTTGAGTTATGGTAACTTTTGGAGTAATACAACAGTAGATGTACCTAATGTTGTGGGTAAGCAAGTATCTGTAGCTAAGAATATTTTAGAAGATAAACATTTACGCGTATCTACAAGTGAAGTTACTAATCCTGATGTACCAGCCGGTCAAGTTATTTCTCAGACACCAGGGGCTGGGGAAAAGGTTAAAGAACAGCGAACTATACACCTTGTTGTTTCTAAAGGTGTTGGAGATATTACGGTTCCAGATCTATCTGGATTAACTGTAGAGCAAGCACGACAACGTCTTAAAGATGTAGGGTTAGTTGTGGGCAAAGTAACTCAACAATCTGTTGATAATAAACCTGATGGTGTTATTATTGCTCAAAGTCCATCCGGTGATTCTAAAGTTTCTAAAGGTACTACTATTGATCTCGTAGTAAATAAAGCTAAAGCTAAAAAGATTCAAATGCCAAATGTTATTGGTATGACATTAAAGGATGCACGAGATACATTGAGTAATGCTCATCTTGGCGTTAATCAGGTTGCTGGATCAGTAGAAGAAAAATCTATTGTAACAGAGCAAAGTATTAAGGCTGGCGATGAAATTGAAGAAGGTTCCTCTGTAAACTTAACTACAGAGTATAAAGATGAGAAAAAGAAATCTGAGAAAAAATCAGAAAGTAACAGTAATAAGACAACTGGTACAGTAGACATCACAGTTCCACCGGGGTCTAAAAATCAAGAACTTAAAATCGTTGTAAAAGATGATGAAGGTTCTGCTGTTATTTATGATGACACAAATAAACCTGGTGATCGTATCGTTAAAAAAGTGTCTGGTGTAGGCAATGTACGTATTGAGGTTTATCTCAATGGTGCATTAGTACAAGAAACAGCATTATAAGGGGAATTATGATTACAGGTATTGTTGTCAAAAATATGAATGGCTACTTTTACGTACAAGACGAAAACAGTACTGTTTATGAATGTAAAGTTAGAGGACGGTTAAAGAAAGGTCGCTACAGTTTACTTGTTGGTGATCGTGTTACGATTTCTGAGGATGGATTCGTTGAATCCATCCACGAGCGTCATAATGCTATGGTTAGACCTGCAGTAGCTAATATTGATCAAGTTGTTTTGGTTGTGGCTGCTCATGAACCAGATATTAATGAGTTACTGCTCAATAAAATGCTGGTTATGATTGAACATGCTGATATTCCCATTGTATTATGTATCAACAAATGTGATTTGATGGACTCAGATACAGAAACAATGGTAGAACTTTATAAATCTATCGGTTACGAAGTCTTGATGACCTCTACATATCATATGACTGGTATTGAAGATTTACGCCGTGTATTGAAGCATAAGGTAACAGCTTTTGCAGGTCCTTCTGGTGTTGGTAAAAGTAGTTTATTAAATGCTGTGGATCCTAAGTTTGCATTCCAAACAGGTGAGGTTAGTGACAAAATTAAGCGTGGTAAACATACTACTCGTCATGCCTCTTTATATAGTTTAGATTCCGATTCTTTTATCATGGACACACCAGGTTTTAGTGCTATTGAGTTTAACGACGTTTCATTAGAACGGCTGCCTACGTTATTCCCTGAATTTAGTAATTATGTTGATACATGTAAATTTAATCCTTGCTATCATGAACATGAACCTATTTGTGGCATAAAAGATGCCTTAGAGGCTGGACATATTCACCAAGGACGATATGATGCATATATGTCTATACGTAATGACATAGAAAGTCAACGAAAGAGGTTTTAAAATGATTAAAATTGCACCATCTATGCTCTCTGCAAACTTTGCAACATTAAGTGAAGAAATAAAATCTATTGAATTAGCGGGAGCTGACTTATTACATATTGATATAATGGATGGTCATTTTGTACCAAACTTAACATTTGGGGCTCCTATAGTGAAAGCAATCCGTCCTTATACACAATTGCCATTTGATGTGCATTTAATGGTTACGAACCCAAGTGATTATGTTGAAGAGCTTGCAAAGATTGGTGTAGAGTATTTTACATTCCATCAAGAAACTGTGCCTCATATGCATCGCTTGATTCAACATATTAAACAATGTGGTATGAAAGCAGGAGTAGCACTTAATCCAGGTACACCAGTATCTTTGTTAGAGGATGTGGCAGCAGATCTTGACATGATTTTAATTATGTCTGTAAATCCTGGCTTTGGAGGTCAATCTTTTATCCCAAATGCTATTAAAAAAGTTAAGCAAGCTAAAATGTTACTAGAGGAAGTAGATAATACAACTGCAGTTATTGAAGTCGATGGTGGCATTAATGATATTACTTGTGTTCCAATTAAACGAGCAGGTGCTACCGTTTTAGTAGCTGGATCTGCTGTATTTGGCGCCGATGATCGGGCACATATGATTGAGGCTATTAGAAATAACTAATTATTATAATAATTCTTACATTATTATATTGTCTTTGTAATATTCATCTTTTTTTACGGTATTACATGTAAAAAAGTATTAACTTAAAAAAAATAGTGTAATCAAATATAAGGAGTGAGGAATTCTAAATAATTCCTCACTCCTTGCTTGCTTTTAGTATAATTTTTTGGTAAAATTACCAAGTATGAAAAATATGCACGTCGGTGGACTTCGGTACTGTGCCTAATTTTGGGTGACCCGAAGGATGAAGCGGCGGAGGTTAATTAACAGGAGGTGCCACAATGGCAGTAGTATCAATGAAACAATTATTAGAGGCTGGTGTACACTTTGGTCATCAGACTAGAAGATGGAACCCTAAAATGGCGAAATTCATCTTCACTGAACGCAATGGTATTTATATCATTGATTTGTCTAAAACAGTTAAAAAAGTAGAAGAAGCTTACAATTTCTTACGTGAAGTTGCTTCCCAAGGCGAAGTAATCTTGTTCGTAGGTACTAAAAAACAAGCTCAAGAAGCTATTAAAGAAGAAGCTATCCGTGCTAACATGTTCTTCGTTAACGAACGTTGGTTGGGCGGTATGTTGACTAACTTCAAAACAATTGAAACTCGTATTAAACGTTTAAAACAATTGGAAGCTATGGCAGAAGATGGTACTTTCGAAGTATTGCCTAAAAAAGAAGTTATCGGTCTTCGTCATGAAATGGAAAAATTGGAAAAATACCTTGGCGGTATCAAAGATATGCCTAAAATGCCAGGTGCTCTTTTCGTAGTTGATCCTAAAAAAGAAAAAATCGCTATTGCAGAAGCTAAAAAATTGGGTATTCCAGTTGTTGCAACAGTTGACACTAACTGCGACCCTGATGAAGTTGAATTCCCAATCCCAGCAAATGATGACGCTATCCGCGCTGTAAAATTATTGGCTGGTAAAATGGCAGACGCTGTTCTTGAAGGTCGTCAAGGCGAATCTTTAGACGGTGCTGAAGCTGCAGAATAATTCTGTTAAGCTACTTAATCATTTCTGATTAGCATTTGAAAGATAAATCTATAACATATATAATTAGGGTAAGGACTATATCCTTACCTTAATTAGTACTAGGAGGAACAAAATAATGGCAATTACTGCTGCTTTGGTAAAAGAATTGCGCGACATGACTGGCGCAGGTATGATGGACGCTAAAAAAGCATTGGTTGAAACTGACGGTAATATCGAAAAAGCGGTTGACCTTCTTCGTGAAAAAGGTTTGGCTGCTGCAGCTAAAAAAGCTGGTCGTATCGCAGCTGAAGGTGTAGTACAATCTTACATCCATGCTGGTGGCCGTATCGGTGTATTGGTAGAAGTTAACTGCGAAACTGACTTCGTTGCTAAAACTGATGATTTCCAAAACTTGGCACGCGATATTGCTATGCAAATCGCAGCTGTAAACCCTACATACTTGAACCGTGAAGAAGTTCCTGCTGAAGTAATCGAACACGAAAAACAAGTATTGTTGGAACAAGCTAAAGTAGAAGCTGAAGAAGACGTAAAAGCTGGCCGTAAACCAAAACCTGAAGCTGTTTTGGAAAAAATGGTTGCTGGTCGTATTGAAAAATTCTATAAAGAAAACTGCCTATTAGAACAAGTATTCATTAAAGATGGTGACAAAACTGTTACAGATATCATTAATGAAAATATTGCAAAAATCGGTGAAAACATCAACGTACGTCGTTTTGTTCGCTACGGTTTGGGCGAAGGCATTGAAAAACGCCAAGATGACTTCGTAGCTGAAGTAATGGCATCTGTTGGTAAATAATTAAGAAATAATAAGAGAACACCGTACAGTGTTCTCTTATTTTGCAATAGAGGAGTAAACACATGGCAAAGAGAAACTTTAGACGTATTGTTTTGAAGTTAAGTGGTGAAGCATTAGCGGGTGAACAAGGTTTTGGTATTAACCCTGATGTTGTTGAAGAATTTGCAAAAGAAATTGCTGCTTTATCAAAATCCACTGAATTAGAAATCGCAATTGTTGTTGGTGGCGGTAACTTGTGGAGAGGGTTAGCTGGAAGTAACCAAGGTATGGATCGTGCTACAGCTGACTATATGGGTATGCTAGCAACAGTAATGAACTCCTTAGCATTGCAAGATGCATTAGAACAAGCAGGCGTAGATACTCGCGTTCAAACTGCTATCGAAATGCAAGAAATTGCAGAACCTTATATTCGTCGTCGTGCAATTCGTCACTTAGAGAAAAAACGTATCGTAATTTTCGGTGCTGGTCTAGGCAAACCATATTTCTCTACAGATACAACAGCTGCATTGCGAGCTGCTGAAATTGAAGCAGATGCAATTTTGATGGCGAAGAAGTTTGCTGACGGTGTATATGATTCCGATCCTAAGACGAATCCTAATGCCGTTAAATTTGATGAATTAACATATAATGATATCATTACTAAAGAATTAAAGGTTATGGATGCAACATCCACTACTTTATGTAAAGATAATAATATCCCTATTATTGTATTTAGCATGGACATTCCTGGTAACATTACTAAAGCCGCTAAAGGTGAAGAGATTGGTACCATTGTTCGAGGAGAATAATTCAAATGGAAATTAAAGAATTGTTACAGCAAGCAGAAGACCGCATGAATAAGTCTATTGAGGCTTTAAAACATGAATTCGCATCTATTCGTACAGGCCGTGCTAGTGTAGCATTGCTTGATAAGGTAATGGTTGACTATTATGGTAGCCCATCACCAATTAATCAAGTTGCGAACATCTCCGTGCCTGAGCCTCGTATGATTGTGATTGCACCTTGGGATAAAACTATGATTGGTGCTATTGAAAAAGCTATTTTACAATCCGATCTTGGCTTAAATCCTGGCAATGATGGTGCTCAAATTCGTTTAACAATTCCTCAATTAACTGAGGAGCGACGTAAAGAAATCGTTAAAGTAGTACATAAAAAAGCTGAAGATGCAAAAGTCGCAGTACGTAACATTCGTCGCGATGTAAATGATGCATTGAAAAAAGAAGAAAAAGCTAAAACTATTACTGAAGATGATGCTAAAGACGGTTTAGATCAAATCCAAAAACTTACAGATGCTAAAATTAAGCAGATTGATGAGTTAAAAGCAGTAAAAGAAAAGGACGTATTAGAAGTATAATGTTTGATTCTAATAGCCTTATTGGAATGCCATGGCAGCTTGCAAAGTCTCGTTTGCAGGCTGCCCATATTCCTTTTAAGGTAATGATTGGGGGATCCTTTAATCGCTTTTTTGATATTGCTGATAAGGGACTTTATGTAGCACGTATTACCAAGGTTGATGAGTGTTTACATATACTAGTGTATAGACCAATGATTGCCAGCGACTTCGGAAATTCTATCGAGGTAGACTATGCTAAAGAAATTATTTAACCGTAAACCATCTGATACGCCTGTTATCGACAATAATGGGATACCAAAACATGTAGCTATTATTATGGATGGCAATGGTCGTTGGGCTAAACGAAGAGGTATGCCACGATCCATGGGGCACCGTGCAGGGGCCGACGTATTAAAGCAAATTGTTATTGCTGCAGATGAGATTGGAATTAGAGCTCTTACGGTATATGGTTTCTCCACAGAGAACTGGAAACGTCCTGAACAGGAAGTTTCTTTACTTATGGCTCTCATAAAAGAATACTTAAATAACAATGTTAAGTATATGCATGAACATAATGTACGTATTCGCTTTATTGGATATATTGGTGCTCTTTCAGATGAGCTTCAAAAGATCATTCGCGATGCAGAATTATTAACTCAGAATAATACAGGCCTTACCTTACAGTTAGCTATAAACTATGGTGGGCGTGATGAAATAGTAAGAACTATTCGCAACATTACAAATTCTGTTGCAGATGGAACTATTACTACAGACGATATTACGGAAGACTATGTTAGCTCACAACTTTTCACGAAAGAGTTTAGTGATGTAGACTTATTAATTCGTCCAAGTAGTGATTTTAGAATTAGTAACTTTTTATTATGGCAATTAGCTTATGCTGAATTCTGGTTTACTGATTTACATTGGCCGGATTTTACTAAGGAAACTTTATTGGAAGCTGTTGCAGCATATCAAAAACGAGAACGCCGATTTGGTGGCTTACGTGATGAGGAATAAATAATGTTAAAAACACGTGTTATAACCGCTGTTATAGGTTTTATTATTGCCTTGGGGGCTATTACATTAGGCGGACCTGTGTATGATATTCTTATTACATTATTAGCTCTATTGGGATGGCGTGAGTTTGTTTTATTAGGTAAAGCTAAACATGTACGCATGTCCATTTTATGGGGTTATATCAGTATTTTATTATTGATGATCGCTTTTGCATGTCATCAATATATTCTTGCAATAGCTATATTAGTATTGAGTTTATCAGCCAATTATATGTTATGTACATTTGGTGAAAATAAATACTCCTTAGCTAGCGTTTCTTTTAGTGTATTTGGCTTATTTTATGTTGGTATTGGCATGATTTCTTTGCTCATGATTCGTCATGACTCTATTTATATGTCTTTATCAATGCCATTTGAATTATATAATTGGGGAACAATTACTCTTTGGTTAGTGTTGTTTACAACATGGGCTAGTGATACTTTTGCATACTTTGCAGGACGTGCCTTTGGTAAACGAAAAATTGTTCCATCCATTAGTCCCAATAAAACACTTGAAGGTTTTATTGGTGGATTTATCGGCTGTATTATTACAGGCGCTGTCTTTTCGTATATCGTAGGTATTCCATGGTGGATGGGAATTCACGTTGGAATGATTAGTGGTATACTTGCACCATTAGGTGATTTATTTGAATCAAAGATTAAACGATTATGTAATGTGAAAGATTCTGGTACATTACTACCAGGTCATGGCGGTGTATTGGACCGTTTCGATAGCTTATTGTTTGCGGCTCCTATTACATTGATTTATATATTACTATTTTCGTATTAATCTAATAGAGGTAAGCTTATGAAATACCTAAGTATAATTGGCAGTACTGGCTCAATCGGTACACAGACACTAGATGTAGTGTCTCAACATCCAGATCAATTCAAGGTGGTTGCTCTAGTGGCACATCATAATATTGACCTCTTAGAAAAACAAATTAAAAAATATGAACCGTTAGTAGCTGGACTAGTTGATGAAAATGCTTTTAAAGAGCTACAAGGGCGCTATTCAGGTCCTACAAAACTTGTAGGTGGCAAGGAAGCGCTCATTGCGGCAGCAACAATTCAAGAAGCTACAATGGTTGTTACCGCTATTGTAGGTGCTGCAGGTATTGAACCTACTGTAGAGGCTATTAAAAAAGGTAAGACTATAGGTCTTGCTAATAAAGAAACCCTTGTTGCAGGTGGGCCACTGATTACATCGTTAGCTCAAGAGTATGGCGTACAAATTTTACCTATTGATAGTGAACACAGTGCCATATTCCAATGCTTAGAAGGACAAAAACGAGAGAATGTTGATTCTTTGATAGTAACAGCTTCTGGAGGTCCTTTACGAACATGGGATTCCAACAAGATTCAAACTGCAACTGCAGCAGATTGTTTGCGACATCCAACTTGGAATATGGGTAATAAAATTACTATTGATTCAGCCTCTTTATTTAATAAGGGCTTAGAGGTAATTGAAGCCCATTGGCTATTTGGTTTTGATTTCGATCATATTGATGTTGTGGTACATCCTCAAAGCATTGTTCATTCCATGATACGCATGAAAGATGGGGCAATTCTAGCACAAATGGGTAATCCTGATATGCGAGAACCAATACAATATGCTTTGACCTACCCTAAACGTGAGACTTTAAGTATGAATCACCTTGATTTTTCAAAAGCTTTGCAATTAGAGTTCTTACCGCCGCGATATGATGATTTTCCTGCTCTTCGTCTAGCTTATGACGTTGGACGAGCAAGCGGTTTTAAACCAGCCGTATTTAATGCTGCAAACGAAACAGCAGTTTATGCATTTTTAGATGATAAAATCGCCTTTGGTGATATTTACAAAGTTGTTACATCAGTTCTTGAATCTATGGGACCTGAAGATGACTTTACGTTAGACAATTTATTAGCTATCGATAGATGGGCTCGTGAAAAGGCTACATCATTGATGGTATAGGAGTATATATGACAACGGCATTAGCCACAATATTTGTATTTGGTTTAATCGTGTTTATTCATGAGTTAGGCCATTTTATAACAGCAAAAATGTCTGGTATGCAAGTAGACGAGTTTGCTATAGGGTTTGGACCGGCCATATTTAAAGTTCAAAAAGGAGAAACTTTATATTCTATTCGTATCATTCCTCTTGGTGGCTTTAACCGTATTGCTGGCATGAGTCCTGACGAGCCGTTAAATGAACGGTCATTTTATACTAAACCTGCATGGAAGAAATTTATTGTTATTTCTGCAGGGGCTGTATTCAATTTTTTATTGGCCATTGTTTTATTCTTTGGCCTTAATGCAACAGTAGGTAATCTTACTTATACAAATGATCCTGTTATTGGTAATATCATTTCCGGTAGTGCCGCTGAACAAGCTCATTTGCAAACTAATGATAGAATTCTGACCATTGATGGTAAAAAGATTTCTACATGGAATGAAATCCGTCCTAGTTTACAAGGTACGGCAAACCATGGGGTTACTGTTGTGGTAGATCGCGATGGACAAACTGTTGAAACTACAGTGATTCCTAAAATGGAGCAAGATAGTCCTAAAATTGGCATTTATCCTAGCTTTACACGAGAAACCTACAGTTTAGGTGAGTCTTTTAGTTTAGCTGTTAGTCGTACGGGTCAAACAATTGTAGCTATGCTAAGTGGTTTATATGATATGATTCGCGGCACACAAGCTGCAGAATTGTCTGGTCCAGTAGGCATTTCACAAATGGCTGGTACTATTGCACAATCGGGTTTTGCTCCACTGTTAAGTTTTGCAGCATTTTTAAGCATTAACTTAGGTGTTATCAATCTTTTACCATTACCTGTATTAGATGGTGGTCATTTGATTATCATTTTGGCTGAAGCTATTACAGGTCGTAAGTTACCTGCTAAGGCACTTATGTATATTCAAATGGTTGGTGTTGCTTTAATGGTAGCATTATTCTTATATGTAACAACTCAGGATATATTCCGATTACTATAAGATAGATGGGAGATTATAATGATTGTACGTAAACCAACAAATGGTATCTATGTAGGTACAGTTAAAATAGGTGATTATGCACCGGTAAGCATTCAATCTATGATTACTACAGATCCTGTTCACACAGAGAAGGCCATAGCTGAAATAAACCGTTTAGCTGAGGCTGGCTGTGAATTAGTTCGCGTTGCTGTTCCTACAATGGAATCTGCAAAAGCGTTAAAAGCCGTTCGCGCGGGTATCGATATTCCCTTAATTGCTGATATTCATTTCGATTATAAATTGGCGTTAGAAGCTATTGAGAATAATGTTGATGGATTGCGTATTAACCCAGGAAATATTGGCGGTGAGGATAAGGTATTAGCTGTTATTGAAAAAGCTAAGCCTAAACAAATTCCAATTCGTATTGGTGTTAATGCAGGATCTTTACCAAAACATATCCTCGATGCTCACGGTGGTCATCCTACAGCTGATGGTATGGTAGAGACTGCATTAGAGCATGTGCGAATTCTTGAGAAGCTTGACTATCGTCAAATGAAATTATCTATTAAAGCCACAGAAGTTCCTTTAATGGTAGAAGCTTATCGTAAGTTATCTGATAAGATCCCTTATCCGTTGCATTTAGGGGTTACTGAAGCTGGTACGATAAAACAAGGTACTATCAAATCTGCTATGGGCATTGGTGCTTTATTATTAGATGGTATTGGCGATACTTTACGGGTATCCCTAACAGGTGATCCAATACATGAAATTGAAGTAGGTCGAAGTATTTTAAGTAATTTAGGATTACGAAACTTTGGGGCTACAATGATTTCTTGTCCTACATGCGGCCGATGCCAAGTCAACTTATTTGACATGGCAGGGATTGTAGAGGAGCGTTTAGCATCCATTAAAGCACCTATTAAAGTAGCTGTTATGGGGTGTGTCGTTAATGGGCCAGGAGAAGCTCGTGAAGCTGATTTTGGCATTGCAGGTGGTAATGGTCAGGGTATTGTTTTCCGTAAAGGTGAAGTTATCAAGACCGTGCCAGAATCTGAATTAGTAGATACATTATTTAGAGAAATTGATCAATATTTAGAAAACTTAGATGAGGAGTCTTTATGTTAGCCACTAAATTATATGCACCTACATTGCGTGAGGTTCCATCTGATGCTGATGTAGTTAGCCAACAGCTTATGCTTCGCGCAGGTTTTATGCGCAAAACTGCAAATGGTTTATATAGCTTTTTACCATTAGGGTGGAGAAGTATCAAAAAAATTGAAGCTATCGTACGTGAAGAAATGGATCGTGCAAGTGCTCAAGAAATCATGATGCCTATTCTACAACCTGCTGAAATTTGGAAAGAATCTGGCCGTTGGAACGCATATGGCGCAGAAATGATGCGCATTAACGATCGTCATGATAATGAATTCTGCTTAGGACCAACTCATGAAGAGATGATTACTACTCTTGTAAAAAATGAGATTAACTCATATCGTCAATTACCGGTAAATTTATATCAAATTCAAAGTAAATTCCGTGATGAACGCCGTCCACGTTACGGTTTGATGCGCAGTCGCGAATTTATTATGAAAGATGCATACTCCTTTGATGTGGATGAAGCTGGTTTAGATGAATCTTATAAATCTATGTATGATGCATATACACGTATTTTTACGCGTTGTGGCCTTACATTCCGTCCTGTAGAAGCTGACAGCGGTGCCATCGGTGGTAGTGGCACACATGAGTTTATGGCAATCGCAGAAGCTGGTGAAGCTGATATTGTGTATTGCACAAAATGTGACTATGCTGCCAATATTGAAATTGGTAAACCTGGTATTATGAAACAGGAAGAAGAAGCACTTCAAGAGTTATCTGTCGTGAATACTCCAAATGCAAGTACTATTGAAGCTGTTGCAGAAATGCTTAATTTACCATTACATAAAACGATTAAAGCCGTAGTATTTTCTATTGATGGTAAAGTTGTGTTAGCTATTGTTCGTGGTGACCATGAAGTAAATGAAGTAGCAGTGCAACATGCTGTACTTGGTTCCGTAGAGCCTGAAATGGCTACACCAGAAGAATTGGAAAAAGTAGGTTTAACAGCTGGCTTTATTAGTCCTGTTGGGTTAAAACAAACAGAAGAGTTTGCCATAGTAGTAGATGAATCTGTTATGGAAACTTACAATGTTTGTGGTGGTGCCAATAAGAAAGATGCACACTATATTAACATCAATCCAAAACGTGACTTTAATGTAGAAGATATTATTATCGCACCGATTCGTTTGATTACAGATGACGATGTTTGCCCAACTTGCGGCGGTGCTCTAGAACATGCTAAAGGTATTGAAGTAGGCCAAGTATTTAAATTGGGTACAAAATACTCTGAAGCATTACAAGCTACCTTCTTAGATCAAAATGGTCGTCCAAATCCAATGATTATGGGGTGTTATGGCATTGGTGTATCTCGTACACTAGCTGCTGCTATAGAACAATATCACGATGAAAACGGCATTATTTGGCCTCGTTCTATTGCTCCATTTGAAGCAGTTATCGTACCTATTAATGCAAAAGACGAAGCTTTGATGTCTACAAGTCAAACTATTTATTCCGCATTACAAGATGCTGGCGTAGATGTATTGCTTGATGATCGTAAAGATCGTGCTGGTGTTAAGTTTAAAGATGCTGATTTAATCGGCTATCCACTTCGCATTACAGTAAGTAAAAATACTCTTGAAAATAACGAAGTAGAAATTCAAATTCGTAAGTCTGGCGAGGCTATTACATGTGCCATCGACTCTGTAGCAACTAAGGTTACTGAATTACTACAAGACTTATAATTAAATTGCGATTCTAGTGAATACTCATTAGGGTCGCAATTTTTCTATATCATCTTGAATAAATTAGCTAAATCAGTCATAATTAAAAGATAGGATAATTGTAATGGGAGGTGCTCTATGCTTGTTGATTTTCACATGCATTCTATCTATTCTGATGGTGTAAAAAGCCCAGAAGAATTATTACGTCATGCATTAGATTGTAATCTATCTATGATGGCTTTAACTGACCATGATGAAATTGATGGTATAAAAGCATTGCGTACAGCTCAAGAACAATTCGATCCAGCGGAAACCATTAAAATTATTAATGGTTGTGAATTTAGTGCTGATTATAAAGATAAATCTATTCATATCCTTGGATATCGTTTTGATGAAACTAATCAAGAATTAAGAGATTTCATTACATACTTTAAATCAAAACGTGAAGAGCGGATTGATGAGATTATTAAGCGTTGTAATAATGCTGGATATTTAATATCAAAAGATGACCTACTCAAAAAATTTCCTAAGACACAAGCTTATGGGCGCCCACATATTGGACAATTATTAATTGATGGTGGCTATGCTAAGGATATTAATGATGTATTCAAGGGGATTCTCCGAAAAGATAGCCCTTGCTATGTGCCTAAGGTTAAGGTTGATGTTCCATATATTATTGATATTATTCATAAAGCTGGTGGCCTTGCCGTTATGGCTCATCCCAAATTGGTAACTAGTGATGAGTATGTGGTGGAAATGTTAGCTTATGATTTTGATGGTATGGAGGTCTACCATACTAAACATAACGCTGATGATGTGAAACGATATAAAGCATTAGCTAAAGAACATAACTTGTTTATTACAGGTGGTTCTGATTATCATGGTATTCCTGGAAAAGCACCAGATAAATTTGGCGATTACTTGGTATCCGCTGAAGATGTATCAGAATTTATTAGTTTGTTATAAATAATGAGGTTGACTATGGAAGTCGTTGCATTTGTAGGTAGTAGTGGCACTGGTAAAAGCCATCGTGCGCTCGTAGTTGCTCATGAAAATAATATTGAATGTATTATCGATGATGGTATTTTGATTCATGATAATAAGATTGTAGCTGGTTTTTCTGCAAAAAAGGAATCTAGTCGATTAAAAGCTGTTCGTCGTGCCATTTTCCAAGATGAAGTACAAGTAAAATCAGTGCGCGAGCAATTGGATAAAATCAATCCTAATAAGCTTATGATTATTGGTACATCCGATAATATGGTTAAGAAGATTACGAAGGCACTAGGCTTGCAAGATCCTGATCGATATATTCGTATTGAAGATGTAGCTACACCTAAAGAAATTGAAAAAGCACAGCATGCACGCCTAAAAGAGGGGAAACATATTATTCCAGTTCCAACAATGGAATTAAAACCTCACTTTAGAGGCTATTTGATTGATCCAATCAAAACTATGTGGCGCCGACGTACATTAAAAAAACAAGACCAAGATACATTGGGGCAAATTGGATCAGAAGGTTTTGAACGGTCTGTAGTTCGTCCTGCTTTCAGCTATTATGGACGACTCACCTTTGATGATGATGTAATTATTAAATTGATTCGCAATGGCTTAAAAAAAGTTGTTGGTGTTGATGAATCAAGTGTTATTTCCTTCAAAAAAAGTGACAAAGGCCAAAACGGTTTAGTTGTAGATATGGCTGTCGTTATTGAACATGGTTATCCTGTTAAACCATTAATGCAACAGGTGCAAAAGTCTGTTCGTAATGAAATTGAGTATATTACTGGCATGTCTATTGAACGAATGTCCATAAAAGTTAAGAATATTATTGAAACAAAACGTAAGATTGTTAAAGTATAGGAGTTAGAATGAAGTCTTATTATATTTACACCTATGGTTGCCAAATGAATACTGCTGATTCTGAGCGCTTATCGCATCAGTTAGAATCTGTAGGCTATACGCCTACAGAGGACGTAGAAACTGCAGATTTAATTCTATTAAATACTTGTGCAGTGCGTGAGAATGCAGAAACAAAGGTCTATGGCCGCATAGGTGAGCTAATGAGACTTAAGAGAAAAAATAAAAATTTGATTCTCGCTGTTACAGGATGTATGGCTCAGAAGAATCAAGCGGAAATGTTCAAACGCGCTCCACATATTGATATTGTGTTAGGCACTCATAATATTCAACATATTAATGAAATGATTGAAGAGGTTCAACGAGGACATACACACCAAATCAATGTTGATATGGATAATTCTGTGTTGCCTGAATTGGAAGCAAAACCTAATGGTACCTTTTATGCATGGGTACCTATTATGAACGGCTGTAATAAGTTCTGTACCTATTGTATCGTTCCGCATGTTCGTGGTAGAGAAATTAGCCGCCCTGTAGAGGCCATTGTAAAAGAGGTAACTGAATTAGGTGCAAAAGGGTTTAAAGAAATCACGTTGTTAGGGCAAAATGTAAACTCCTATGGGTTAGATTTCAAAGATGGTACTGATTTTGGTACATTAGTTGATGCCCTTGATGGTATTCTAGGAATTGAACGTATTCGGTATATGACGAGTCACCCTCAAGATATGACTAAATCTATGATAGATGCACTTGGTCGATCTTCTAATATCGTTACTCATTTACATTTACCAATTCAATCAGGTTCAGACCGTATTTTGAAGAAAATGAATCGTCATTATACGGTGGAGCATTACAAGGAATTACTTTCTTACTGTCGTGAGAAAATTAAAGATGTAGTAGTTACTACAGATATTATCGTAGGTTTCCCAGGCGAAACAGAGGAAGATTTCCAAGCTACATTACAATTATTAAAAGATGTACGCTATGATATGGCTTATACGTTTATTTATTCTAAACGTTCTGGAACGCCAGCAGCGACTATGGATGATCAAGTTCCAGAAGAGGTAAAACGCGTACGTTTACAAACATTGATGGATGTACAAAATGAAATCTCTTATGAACTAAACAAACCTATGGAAGGGCAAGTGTTTGATATTATTGTAGAGGGGCCAAGTCCTCGTGATGAAGATATGTGGTTTGGTCGCACATCGGGCAATAAAATGGTATTATTCCCGAAAGACGACTCTTTATCAATTGGCGAAACTTTACCTGCTTATATTGATAAAGCACAAACTTGGGTTTGCTACGGTACAATACAAAAGGGGTAAGTATGGCAAAAAAGCAAACACCTATGATGGAGCAGTATTTAGATATTAAATCTAGATATTCTGAAGAATTACTGTTCTTTCGTTTAGGTGACTTTTATGAATTATTTAATGATGATGCATTAATTGCATCTCGTGAACTTAATATAACCTTAACCGGTCGCCCAACAGGAGATGAGGAACGCACACCGATGTGTGGCGTTCCTTTTCATGCTGCTGAAAGTTATATAGAGACCTTGGTAAAAAAAGGCTATAAGGTTGCTATTTGTGAACAATTAGAAGACCCTAAAGCAGTTAAAGGCATCGTTAAGCGTGACGTTATTAAGGTCATTACACCAGGGACTGTAATGACTGAAAATGGTAATGATGCACGGTCAAATAACTTTTTATCGTTATTTTATATGGTAAAAGATGCATGGATACTTGTATTTTCTGATGTATCTACAGGGGAAGTTATTTGGCATCGCATTACTGATTGTGAAAAACGAAGCGATATGTTTGATGCACTCAGTATGTATCGTCCAAGTGAAATTATATTGCCTGAGGGAACCGTACTACCACAAGATATAAAAGACTTTATGGATAATCAATTCAGTAATATTGTATTATCTCCATTTAGTACATATCACACACAACGTGAAGTAGCGGAAAAAGCAGTTACTCACTTTGGTGATTTAGGCCTTATGGAAGAGGATGTATGGGAAGCACTAGGTTATATGCTCTTATATTTAGAGGATATCATTAAGTCTGAAATTTCTCACATTAACTATATTCATCAATTGAGTGTAGGTAATCGCCTGATTTTAGATACATCTTCTTTGCGTCATTTAGAGATTACTCACAACCTAAGAGATGGCGGACAGAAAGGTACATTGCTTGATGTACTTGATCGTACATTAACACCAATGGGCGCACGTCTATTAAAACAATGGCTTGAAAGTCCATTAACTGATGTTAATCAAATTCAGCGTAGACAAGCCGCTGTAGCAGAATTGATTACACGTGGTGCAGAACGTTCCCATATCCGTAACTTATTGGACTGCATTTATGATTTTGAGCGTATTGTAGGACGTGTAGAAACTGGTTCTGTATCACCACGTGATTTAACAGCACTTCGTGAGTCGTTAGCTGTTTTACCTGATATTAAAAATGTATTAAGTACATGTGCCAGTTTATCATTAACTTCCATTAATGACCGCATTCAAGATCATAAAGATATATATGACTTATTATGTCGTGCTATTGCTGATCAGCCAGCACTGACATTAAAGGAAGGACGAGTTATTAAAGATGGGTTTAATCCGGATTTAGATGAACTACGTTCATTGGCTACAAATAGTGAACAATGGCTGGCTAGGATGGAAGCTGACATCAAAGAAGCTACAGGTTTATCTAAGATTAAAACTGGCTATAATAAGGTGTTTGGTTACTATTTCGAAGTATCTCATAGTAAATCTGAACAAGTACCGGATTACTTCATTAGAAAACAAACCTTAGCTAATGCAGAGCGTTATATTACACCGGAATTAAAAGAGTTTGAAATCAAAATTCTCAGTGCTAAAGACAAGATAATCGCCTTAGAACATGAACTATATCAACAATTACGAAATGATATTAAACTCGTTATAAAAGATGTACAAGAGACAGCTCGTGCGCTTGCTGAGCTTGATGTATTAGGTTCCTTAGCACTTGTAGGCTATGAAGAGAATTATATTTGTCCTACCATTGTAATGAATGGACAAATTAATATTCGTGATGGTCGTCATCCTGTTATTGAAAAATTCTTAAAACGTGAGGTCTTTGTACCGAATGATATCGTTTTAAATCACGATGATGAGGAGTTCTTGCTCATTACAGGACCTAACATGGCGGGTAAATCGACTTATATGCGTCAAGCGGCAATTTTAATGATTATGGCTCAAATTGGATCCTTCATTCCTGCTCGGGAGGCATCTATTTCACCTGTAGATCGTATCTTCACGCGCGTAGGTGCTAGTGATGATATTTCTACTGGTCAAAGTACCTTCATGGTAGAAATGAAAGAGGTAGCATATATATTAGAAAATGCCACACACAATAGTTTGATTATTCTCGATGAAATTGGTCGTGGTACGAGTACCTTTGATGGATTGAGTATCGCCCAAGCTGTAGTAGAGCATATTTGCAAGCATATTCATGGCAAGACATTATTTGCTACACATTACCATGAGTTAATCTGTTTAGAAGAAAGCTATAGTAAATTAAAAAATTATACTGTAGCAGTAAAAGAAAAAGGTAAGGATGTGGCATTCTTGCGCCGCATCATTAAAGGTGGCGCAGATCGTAGCTATGGTATTCACGTAGCTAGACTGGCTGGTTTACCTAATTCTGTACTAAAACGAGCAGAAGTGATTTTAGAATCCTTAGAAGACCAAAGTCATGATGCTAGTGATTTAAATAATCGTGTCATTGGCGGTCAACCTACTAATGTAGTTAAACCAACTACAAAACAAGTGAGTGATTCTCCACTAGGTAACTTATTTACTCATTCAGTAGTTGATAGTTTGCTGGAAGTGGATGTAATGAGCATGACACCTATTGAAGCATTAAATAAATTATATGAACTACAAGAGGAGGCTCGTAAAGGAGGCGGGAAATAATGGCTACCATTCATGTATTGGATGAAACCACAATCAATAAGATAGCTGCTGGTGAAGTCGTTGAACGCCCCGCATCAGTTATTAAAGAGCTCATTGAAAACTCTATCGATGCTTCTGCTACTAATATAGAGGTAGAAATTGGAGATGGTGGTGTGGCATATATGCGCATTACCGATAATGGCATTGGCATGACTGAAGAGGATGCGCGGTTAGCAATCTTACGCCATGCTACATCTAAAATTCAGCATGTAGAGGATTTATTTGATATTGCATCCCTCGGCTTCCGTGGTGAAGCATTGGCTAGTATTGCCTCAGTTTCTCATTTTTCTTTGACTACTCGTAAAGCAGATGCTGATTTAGGGACTCGTATTACCGTAGACGGTGGTACTTTTACCGATTGTATTCCTTACGGTGCGGCGCCTGGCACAACAATTGAGATTAGAGATTTATTCTATAATACGCCTGCGCGTCGTAAATTCTTGAAAACGGAACGCACAGAATCTTCTAAGATTCAAGATATTGTTGGGAAATTAGCCCTTAGTAATCCACATATTTCCTTTAAGCTCATCATTGATGATCGAGTGGCTATTATTACGCCTGGAAATGGCAATATTGGTGATACTGTAGCTGCCCTATATGGCTATAAAACTAAGGATGATATATTTACTGTTGCTTATGAAAGTGATTCTATCTATATCGATGGTGTGGTGAGTAAACCAACGCTTCTTAAAAGCACGAGAATATGGCAGACTATTATCGTTAATAACCGGGTTATTTCTGATAAAACTATAATGAAGGCTATAGATAATGCATATCACGCATTATTGCCGAAAAATGGTCATCCTTTAGTGGTTCTAAATATTACTGTTCCTGCTGAGATGGTTGATATTAATGTGCATCCTCGCAAGAGTGAAGTAAAATTTTCTGACGATAAGATTATATTTAAAGCAGTTTACCATGGTATTTTGAATGCCTTAAATAATCCCCTTCATGAGCGTTATGAACGAGAATCATCCTCTTATATAAATGGTACAGTCACTAATCGAATTGACTTCAATAGTAACAATAGGGATAGTAATAGTAGTTCATCTTCCGCTGGCAATAGTACGTATGATTCGTATCGAACACCTACTGTGGTAGAAGATGAAATGCAGTCTGCTGAGCATATAGCAACAGCTGTAGATTATGATAAGGTTTTTGGTGGACGACGTACAAAAGGGTATGAAGTTATGCGCGGTGAAACTACCCAGTTTGTGGAGAACCTTAAAACTAAGGGTTACACACCACCTGCGCCAAAGACTACTTATGAACAATCATCCTTTGTGGACGAAAGTTTTGATTCTGTTCCTACTGCCTATACTAGCTATACTACAGAAGATATAGAGAAGTTTAAATCTTTATCTAATGATATTCGCGATGGAGAGGTAGAAGAACGTACAATTCAAAATTCTGGGTTCCTACCTATGGGCCAAGTTGCTTCTTGTTATATTTTGGCTAAAAAGGGTGATGATCTCTATATTATAGATCAACATGCCGCACATGAACGTGTACGTTACGATAAGCTTTGTAAGTCCTCTGAATCAATTCCTATGCAATCTATTTTAGTACCTCAATATAGTGAGGCCACAGATGATGAAATGAATTTAGTAGAGGAGGAACGAGAAATATTACTCGATCTTGGATTTGATGTCGAATTAGGTGGTCCTACAAAGATAAAACTTGTAGGTGCTCCTGTAGATTTAGTAGAATCTAAAGTGTTTGAAATTCTCCAATATGTATTTTCATACTTACATGATCACCAACAACCTACAAAGGCTCAGTTGCGTCATGAAATGCTTGCTTATGCATCTTGTAGAGGGGCCATCAAGGCAGGTCATAACCTTAATATGTATCAAATGACTACTTTAATTGAGGATTTATTTAGTACTGAGAAACCCTATGTATGTCCCCATGGTCGTCCAACAATCATTAAGTTTACACCTGATGAATTAGGTAAATTATTCTTACGGTCTTAATATGAATATACTAACCACATCTCAAAAATCTAATGAGGTCATTCAGGAGGAAGCCAAAGCACTGGCTTCCTCTATGCATATGACCTATATAAAGCGAGGTAAAACATCCATACCAGCCTTATTCAGATCGCATCAATGCGAATATGTTGCAGTTCTTTCAGGAACGAGCTTAACGATTTACTTTTCTGAAAATCAACAACATAGCTTTCACCTATCCATGGCACAATTACGTATATTACGGATAGAACGTGGTGAAGGCGATCATTTAGTTAATGCTGTTCAAATAATACTAGATAGAAAAGAAGTGCATGAGGGGCAACAGTTTACATTTCTTGACTCTACAATAGGTCTAGCTAGTGATAGCATTATCGTCAGTTATGCTTTCCCTAATGCACAAATACAGGGGTTAGAAGGTTCATTTCCCATATGGCTAGCCACTTCCTATGGTTTAGAACATTATGTTCATAGTGAGGACAGTGTAACAAATGCGTTACGCCGTATTAAGGTCCATCATGATACTTTTGAAAACTATTTACCAAACCTACCGGATAATAGTATCGATATTATTTATTTTGATCCTATGTTTGAGGTGCCTGTAGAGGAAAGTCCACAATTTAAACCACTTCGGGGGCATACTGTAGAAAGTCATATTGATGATATAATTATGTCCAGTGCTATGCGCGTTGCTAGGTATGGTGTTATTATAAAAGAACGACCGTTTAGTTCGGTCTTTCAAAAGTATCCACCTCATCAATGGGTGGGTGGAAAGTATAGCCGCATAGGCTATGGTGTATATGTGAAGGAGTTATTGTGAATCCCTTAATTACCATCGTTGGACCAACGGCTGTGGGCAAAACTGATTTAACCTTGGAATTAGCGGAACAACTAAATGCTGAGGTTATTTCTGGTGATGCTTACCAAGTATATAAACAACTCAATATTGGTACTGCGAAACCTTCTATGGATGAACTTAACCGTGTGAAACATCATCTCATCGATATACTAAAACCAAATGATTCATATTCGGTATCTATTTTCCAAGACCAGGCGAAAGAGATTATCACTAGATTAAACGATAGAAATATTCTTCCTATTTTATCTGGTGGTACAGGACTGTATGTTCAATCATTATTGGAGAACTATAACTTTAATGATGTTAAGCCTGATGAAAATTTACGAGCAAAACTTGATGAGCTTTATAATACAAAAGGTATTGAAGGCTTACGAGACTATGCTTTCACATTAGGTAAAGAACATAATATAGAGATACAATATAATGACAAACATCGTTTGTATCGGGCTATTGAGATATTGCATCATGGTGATGTAGATTCATTACGTAATCAAACAAAAGATGGTGTATCTTATAAAGGACCTGTTATAGGTCTTATGAGAGACCGTGATAAGTTATATGAACGCATTAATTTACGCGTTGATATGATGTTTGATGCAGGTTTGATTGAAGAAGTAGAGCAACTTGTTAAATCTGGAGTAAATCCTGATTGCCAAGCCTTTAAGGGGATTGGTTATAAAGAGGTTGTAGAATATATAAATGGCAGTATTGCCCTTGATGAATGCCGCGATTTAATTAAGAAGAATACGCGCCATTTTGCAAAGCGCCAAATCACTTGGTATAAACGTATGCCATATATTGAATGGATACATATTGATAACGATACATCTAAAGATTTTATATTTAATAAAGCTATGGATTTAATCCGTAGAGAAGGATTAGCATGACATTAGAAGAAATACGTAGTAAAGCCCTTGAAATGGCTGAACCAGAATTTAAGAAATTTGAACCTATTGCTTTGGCTAATACAAAAAAAGTATTAGAAGCCTTTAAAGAATGCCAAGTATCTGATTATCACTTCACAGGTACTACTGGATATGGATATAACGATGTAGGACGTGAAAAATTAGATGAAGTATTTGCCTATGTATTTAAAGGTGAAAAAGCCATCGTTCGTCCTCATTTCGTATCTGGTACACATGCACTAGCAACGACGTTGATTTCCTTAATGGGGAATGGTTCTAAAGGTAAAGAATTTATCTATGCCGTTGGAGCTCCTTACGATACAATGCAATCCGTAATTGGTGCTGCTCGTGAAGTGCGTGGTTCTTTAGTAGAAAAAGGGTTTACCTATACTGAGGTGCCTTTAAAAGATAATACCTATGATGTAGAGGCCATTGCTAACGCTGTGAATGATAATACGCGAGTAGTAGTCATTCAACGTTCTCGCGGGTATAGTACGCGTGAGCCATTATCCATTGCCGATATTAAGATCATTGTAGATGCTGTAAAATCTAAAAATCCTAACACCATTTGTTTTGTAGATAATTGCTATGGCGAATTTACAGAGTTACAAGAACCATTAGAAGCTGGTGCCGATATTATGGCTGGCTCTCTCATTAAAAATGCTGGTGGTGGTTTGGCACCAACTGGCGGTTATATTGTTGGTAGAGAAGACCTTGTTGAAGATGCAGCGTATCAACTAACTGCTCCAGGACTTGGCGATCATATGGGCTCCTATGCACCTGGTTATCGCTTGTTCTTCCAAGGGTTATTTATGGCACCTCACGTAGTATTACAAGCTCTTAAAGGTGCCGTATATACTGCGGCAGTTGGCGAGCTCTTAGGGTATGAAGTATTTCCTAAGGTAAATGCTGATCGCTATGATTTAATCCAAGCAATCAATCTAAAAAATGGAGAAGAAATGGAGCATTTCTGTGTAGGCATGCAAGCTTATTCTCCTGTGGATGCTCACGTACATCCTATTCCTGGTGATATGCCTGGTTATGAAGATAAAATCATCATGGCAGGTGGTACCTTTGTACAAGGCTCCTCTATTGAATTAAGTGCAGATGGTCCTGTTCGTCCACCGTATACTATTTTCATGCAAGGTGGCCTTGTGTTTGAACACTCCATGCTCGGTATTTTAGGTGCTGCAGAAGAAATATTAAAACATAGATAACAGTTAGAATCTCTTTCTCTCTGAGAAAGGGATTCTTTTCGTTTCAAATCTTTTCAATATACCTAGTTCTAGGCTATAATATAAGTTGCTATAATTTCATAGCAATACTACTCGGACTTTTACACCGAACTAGTGTTTTTTACACGTCAGGCTTTCACCCTGATTAGTTTTATGATCAAGAGATCATTAAAAGGAGAAAGTATGGAAAAAGTTATCGCTGTAGCTATGAGTGGTGGCGTAGACAGTTCTTTAACTGCTGCAATGCTACTAAAACAAGGCTATAAAGTATTTGGTATTACCCTGTGGCTGTGGGTGAGTGGTACACCTTATGATTCGGTTCCCCTTGCTGTAACAGATGCTAAGAAGATGTGTGATTTTCTTGGTATTGAGCATCACGTTATCGATGCTCGCGATGTATTCTACGATAATGTGGTAGATTACTTTGTAAAAGAATATGCCTATGGCCGTACACCAAATCCTTGTGTATTCTGTAACAAAAATATCAAGTTTGATTTGATGCTTAATCGTGCACTTGAACTGGGGGCCACACATATGGTTACTGGTCACTATGCACAGGTTATTTATAATGAAGAAACAGGTTTATACGAGTTACATAAAGGCGTTGATCCTACAAAAGATCAAAGTTACGTTATGTATAATATGAACCAACGTATCTTGAGTCATCTTATGTTCCCACTAGGTGGTCAATGTAAGACTGAAACACGTAAATTAGCTGCTGAATATGATTTACCAGTAGCTAAAAAACCAGATAGTGTAGATATTTGTTTCTTGCCTCACGGAAATTATCAAAAGCTCGTGGTAGAAGAAATGAAGGATAAACCAAAGTCTGGTAATATCGTTACTGAAGATGGTGAAGTGTTAGGTAAACATAACGGCTTATTTAATTACACTATTGGCCAACGTAAGGGCCTTGGTATTGCATATAAGCACCCATTATATGTTATTGGCTTTAATGGAGAGCGCAATGAGGTCATCGTAGGTCCTAATGAACGACTCTTTACAAATCGTATGATTTGTAAGTTCTATAATTTCTTAGATGATACAATTCATAAAGAATTAAAAGCAGAAGGTAAAATCCGCTACGCTGCGAATCCTTCACCTTGTACTGCACGTATCTTAGATGATGATACGATGGAAGTTATCTTCGAAGAACCACAACGGGCTATTACACCAGGTCAGTCCGTAGCCTTTTATAATGGCACTCAATTATTAGGAGGTGCTGTTATCGATCGCGTATGTTAGAAAGGAGAATACAAGTTCCTTGAACTTGTTCACATAGTATGTCAACGAAAAAGATTAGAAACTTCTGTATTATAGCTCATATTGACCATGGTAAATCTACCATCGCCGACAGATTAATTGAATATACTGGCACATTACAAAAACGCGAAATGGAAGCTCAAGTTCTAGATTCTATGGATTTAGAACGGGAACGGGGCATTACTATTAAAGCGCAATCTGTTCGCATTTTGTATAAAGCTCAAGATGGAGAAGAGTATACCTTGAATCTTATCGATACCCCGGGCCATGTGGATTTCAGCTATGAAGTATCTCGTTCTCTTGCAGCTTGTGAAGGCGCATTACTTGTAGTAGATGCTGCACAAGGTGTAGAGGCACAAACGTTGGCGAATGTGTATCTCGCTTTAGAACATGATCTTGAAATCATTCCTGTTATTAACAAGATTGATTTGCCTTCTGCAGATCCTGATCGAGTTAAACAAGAAATTGAGGATATCATTGGCTTAGATGCATCAGAAGCGGTTTTATGTTCTGCTAAATCTGGTATTGGCATTCCAGATATTTTGGAAGCCATTGTAAATAAGGTGCCTGCACCGCCAGATAAATCTGATGAACCAACTAGAGCTTTAATTTTTGATAGTCGTTTTGATGCCTACAAAGGTGCCATTGCTTACGTTCGCGTAAAAGAAGGTACTATTAAAGCAAAAGATACAATCCGAATGATGCATGATAAAAAGGATTTTGATGTAACAGAACTTGGTATCTTTACACCAAATCTTGTACCTGTTCAGGAATTACCATGTGGCTCTGTAGGTTGTATTGCGGCAAGTATTAAGAATGTATCCGATTGTCACGTTGGTGATACTGTAACATTGGCTACTAATCCGGCACCGGAACCATTACCGGGCTATCGCAAAGCTGTATCTATGGTATATTGTGGCTTATATCCAACAGATTCTAAAGACTATGAAAATCTTCGTGATGCACTTGAAAAGTTACAACTTAATGATGCAGCTTTAGAATACGAAGCAGAAACATCTTTGGCATTAGGCTTCGGTTTCCGTTGTGGTTTCCTCGGCCTATTACACATGGATGTAATTCAAGAACGGTTGGAACGTGAATATAACTTATCCCTTATTACAACAGCACCATCTGTAAACTATAAGGTTTACAAGACAAATGGGGAAATGCTCGAAGTGGATAATCCTGCTAAATTACCGCCACCAACCGAAATCGACTACATTGAAGAACCTTATGTAAAGGCCACAACTATTGTGCCTAAAGATTTTGTTGGTACTATTATGGAGTTATCTCAAGATAAACGCGGTGAATATCAATCCATGGAATACTTGGATGAAACACGTGTATCCGTTGTGTATCACTTACCTTTGAGTGAAATTATTTACGATTATTTTGATAAATTAAAATCTGCTACAAAGGGGTATGCATCTCTTGACTATGAATTGATTGGTTATAAACAATCTCCAATGGTTAAGATGGATATTCTCTTAAATGGTGATCCTGTAGATGCGTTGTCCATTAT
>CAKPSA010000001.1 GCA_934183145.1 uncultured Veillonella sp. | reverse complement strand
AGCGTTACTCGTCCACCACTTACAAAAGAAGAAGTATTGAAAAATGCTGAAACATATAAAACACAAATCTTCAAAGTTTTGGATCCTGAAAAAACTATCGTTCGCGACAACAGTGAATGGCTTGAATCCATGAACTTTGCTGATGTTTTACGCTTGGCAAGTTCTTATACTGTAGCGCGTATGATGGAACGTGATGATTTCAATAAACGCTTTAAAGAAGGTCGTGCAATCGGTGTTCATGAATTCATGTATCCATTGATGCAAGGTCATGATTCCGTTGCTTTACATGCTGACGTTGAATTTGGCGGTACAGACCAAACTTTCAACTTGTTGATGGGTCGTCATTTGCAAGAGTTAGAAGGTCAAGAACCACAAGTTGTTATCACAATGCCATTGCTTGAAGGCCTTGATGGCGTTCAAAAAATGAGTAAATCTTTAGGTAACTACATCGGTATCGATGAAGAACCTAAAGAAATGTACGGTAAAGCAATGTCCATTCCTGATGAATTGATGATGCGCTACTTCATGCTCGTTACAGATATGCCAATTGAAGAACAAGAGGACATGGAAAAACGTCTTGAAAGTGGTGAATTACATCCACGTGATGCTAAAATGCAATTAGCTCGTACCATCGTTCGTTTGTACCATGGTGAAGAGGCTGCTCTTGAAGCAGAAGAGGAATTTAAACGTGTATTCCAACAACGCGCGTTACCTACAGATATTCCTGAATACGCTATGGATGCGCCAACAGAACCAATCTTTGTACCACAATTCTGTACAGATGCTGGTTTGACTGCTTCTAATGGTGAAGCACGTCGCTCTATTAAAGCTGGTGCTTTCAAAGTAAACGGTGAAAAATGTACAGAAGAAAACCTTACTCTTGAAGACGGCATGATCGTTCAAGTTGGTAAACGTAAATTTGTAAAAATTAAATTTAACTAATATAAAACTGTGATGAGATAGAAACCTCATCACAGTTTTTTTCTGTCTATTTGGTCTATAAGATTATTTATCTACTAAACCTTTTGTTTGTGAAGCAAAAAATGACTTACAAGTTCATGTATAATGAAAGTAAAATATAAATACAGATACAAATATAAAATACAAATTTGACACATAAAAGATTTATATAGATATCGTATAGTATCTATAAAGTAAAAGGACCATATATGGATAAAGAACTAAGCAACTTTTTAGAACAACGAGAACATACTGTTCTTACCGATATTGATGTTATAACTGCGGCAGTAGCAGTACCATTATTAGAAATCGATGGGGAAGATCATGTAGTATTTACTGTGCGCAGTAATAAGCTACGCCGTCAACCAGGTGAAATCAGCTTCCCTGGTGGACACTGTGAACCTAATGATAAAAGCGGTGCTCATGCTGCCATCCGTGAATGCTCTGAAGAATTGGGTATCGATTTAGATCAAATTGAACTGTTAGGAAATTTAGACTGCTTAGTCTCTGCGATAGGTGTCAAACTATATGCCGTAGCCGTGCGCCTACACACAAGTGATTTAAAACCAAATCCTGACGAAGTAGGAGAGGTATTTACCGTTCCATTACAATATCTATTAGACATGGAGCCAACTGTAGGACATCTAGACATTGGGACCAAACCATTAAAAGACTTCCCTTTCCATTTACTTGAAGGTTACAACATTGATTGGAAAATTAGACAAAACTACTCAGTCTATTTCTATCCCTATAAACAATACACCATATGGGGACTTACGGGGCGAGTACTGAAGAACTTTTTAGACATATATAAGGAAATACATTTGCATAATAATCCTCATATAAATTGACAGATTGCAAATTAAGGTATACTATTTATGTGTAAAAGGTTTAATGTGTTGCACTAATTAACTAGGAGGTTCTCACATGAATCGCGAAACAGCATACGTACTTTGGTTTGATGAATTACGACGTGAAGATGTTAATTTAGTTGGTGGTAAGTCTTCTTCCTTAGGGGAATTGACATCCTCCACTAATGTACCTGTACCTTACGGTTTTGCTACAACTGCTCATGGTTATCGTGAGTTTATGAAAGCAACAGGACTAGAAGATAAAATCCGCGCTGAACTTGATGCATTAGATGATGTAGAAAATTCTGCATTATTGCGTGAAGTATGTGCTAAAATTCGCCGCATGATTTGCGAAGAAGAAATGCCTAAAGAATTGGCAGATGCTATCCGTCATGCTTATGAAGAACTTGGTAAGAAAGTAAACGAAGAAAATCCATTCGTAGCAGTTCGTTCTAGTGCAACAGCAGAAGACTTGCCAGATGCAAGCTTCGCAGGCCAACAAGATACTTATTTAAATGTACGTGGTGCTGATGTTATTATCGAGAAAGTTAAAGAATGCTATGCATCTACTTTCACAGACCGTGCAACATATTACCGTGTAAAACAAGGTTTCGATCATATGACAGTAGCATTGAGTGCTGCCGTTCAAATGATGGTATTCTCTAAAGCGGCTGGCGTAATGTTCACTGTTGACCTTGTAACAGGCAATGACAACAATATTCTTATCGAAGGTTCTTGGGGTCTTGGTGAATACGTTGTACAAGGTACAGTTACACCAGATAATTTCCATGTAGATAAAGCGAAAATGGAAATTACAGACCGCATGATCAATGACAAACATATCCGTTTAGTTCGTAAAGCTGACGGTGATTGCGTTGAAGAAGTTGTTCCAGCAGATGAAGCTAAACAACAAGTGATTACAGATGCTCAAGTGTTAGAGCTTGCTGAATATGCAAAAGCAATCGAAAAACATTATGGTTGCTACATGGATATGGAATGGGGCGTAGATGAACGAGATGGTAGAATTTGGATTTTACAAGCTCGTCCAGAAACAGTTTGGTCCCGTAAAGAAAAAACAGAAGTATCTGAAAAACCTAGCACATTAGATGCAGGTAATCGCGATATTATCGTAAAAGGTTTGCCAGCATCCCCTGGTAATGCAGCTGGTAAAGCTCATGTCATCATCAATCCTGAGGATATTGATGAGTTCAAAGAAGGCGAAATCCTTGTCACAGCTATGACAGCTCCTGACTGGGTGCCAGCAATGAAAAAAGCGAAAGCTATCGTTACAGATGCCGGTGGTATGACTTGTCATGCGTCCATCGTTAGCCGTGAGCTTGGTATTCCTTGTATCGTAGGTACTAAGAGCCGTAGCCATGAAGCGACTACATCTATTAAAGATGGTCAAATGATTACTGTTGATGCTACAAATGGTATCGTATATGATGGCGTATTAGAAGATATCGTTAAAAAGCCAGAAACTCAAGCTTCTGCAGCAGTATCTACAGAATACGTACCTGTAACAGGCACTAAGATTTACATGAACTTAGGCGACCCTGACTTGGCTGAAAAACATGGTGTATTGCCTTGCGATGGTATCGGTCTTATGCGTGAAGAGTTCATTTGGACTACTTTCATCCATGAACATCCATTGCACCTTATCGAAACAGGTCGCAGTGATTTCGCTGTAAATACATTGGCAGAAGGTATGCGTAAAGTTTGCCAAGCATTAGCTCCTCGCCAAGTTGTAGTTCGTTTAAGCGACTTCAAATCTAGCGAATACCGTGATCTTAAAGGTGGCGACAAATATGAACCACATGAATCCAGTGCATTACTTGGCTGGCGTGGTGCTTCTCGTTACTATGATCCTAAATACACACCTGCTTTCAAATTAGAATTAGAAGCAATCAAAAAAGTACGTAACGAGTTTGGTTTCAAAAACTTACAAGTTATGATTCCATTCTGCCGTACTGTAGAAGAAGCTGAACTGGTAACTAATTTGATGGCTCAAGAAGGCCTTGTACGCGGTAAAGATTTCAAAATCTGGCTCATGGCTGAAATTCCAGCAAATATTATCTTAGCTGATCAATTTAATAAATATGTAGATGGTTATTCCATTGGTTCTAACGATTTGACAATGCTTGTTCTCGGTTGTGACCGCGATAACGAAACAGTTCAACATATTTACGATGAACGTAATTTAGCTGTTCGTAGAGCTATTCGTCATCTTATCGAAGTAGCACACAAAGATGGTAAAACTGTATCCATCTGTGGACAAGCACCAAGTGTATACCCTGAACTTTGCGAATTCCTTGTGAAGAGCGGTATCGACTCCATTTCTGTTAATCCAGATGCGGTTGTAAGCACTAAGAAAATGGTGGCTCAATTAGAACAACGAATCATGCTTGATGCTATGACTGGTCGTGGTCGTCAAGAAACTGATGATTTAACTTGGTAATAATATAGTTATATTAAAAGAGGAGGCCGGTAGGTCTCCTCTTTTTCTGAATGGTAACTTAGGATATAATACAAACAGAGATGAAAGGGGGTTACCGTGTGAAACTGTCGAAACGACAAGAACAAATTGCTCAAATCGTTCGTGAAGAAGGACCTGTTACAGGTAGTGCTATTGCTGAACATTTAGAGGTTACACGATCTGCATTGCGTTCAGATTTATCTGTTTTAACTATGCTAGGTGTCTTAGATGCACGTCCTAATGTAGGCTATTACTATGTGGGGCTTTCAAAGGAAACACAAACAGCAGAGCGATTAAAGTCATTTCTGGTAAGTGATGTATTATCCCAAGCAGTCGTAGTCAATGGAGATACAAGTTTGTATGACACGATTGTGACTATATTTACTGAGGATGTAGGGACCATTTTAGTGTGTGATGATACCTATTTAGTAGGTGTCGTATCCCGTAAGGACTTGTTGCGTGCCTCTATGGGGCAAACAGATTCGCACACCATGCCTATATCTATGATTATGACCCCTGTGAGTAAGGTTATAACTGTGGAGCCTACAGATACATTGGTAGAGGCTGCTCAGAAGATGATAGATTATGAGGTGGATTGTTTACCTGTCGTCGTTCGCGAAGATGTGGAAAACAAGAAACGTTTAAAGGTTGTAGGCCGCGTATCTAAAACGACGGTAACAAAAGTATTTTTAGAATGTAGCATACATTGAGGTTGATAGAATGGCAGAAAAAATTATTTATGCAATATCGGACTCCTTAGGGGAGACTGCAGAGGCTGTGGCAAGAGCTACGGCGAGTCAATATGATAAGGAACAAATTGAAATTGTTCGCATTCCTTATATCGATAGTGAAAGCCAAATTGATGAAATCATAGCAGATGCAAAACGTGGTAATCATGTTATTTGTCATACTATTGTATCTGAGTCTTTGCGCAAATATCTTCATGAAAAAGTAGCAGAATACAATATTCCTGCTGTAGATATTATGGGCCCAGTTCTCGATGCAGTAGGTACTGTAGCATCTACAAAGCCTCGCATGACAGCGGGTATGGTTCATAAGCTTGACCAAGAATATTTTAAAAAGGTTGAAGCTATTGAGTTTGCTGTAAAATATGATGATGGTAAAAATCCATCTGGCTTTGAAAAGGCTGACGTAGTCATCATTGGTGTATCTAGAACAAGTAAGACACCATTGTCTATGTTCTTGGCATACAAAAAAATTAAAGCTGCTAACTTGCCATTGGTGCCAGAGGTACCATTGCCAGAGGAATTATTTAAAATTCCAGCAAAAAAAATCGTGGGCCTTATTATCGACCCATTTAAGTTAAATAATATTCGTAGTGAACGGTTACGCGCTATCGGTTTAGAGGACGAAGCAAATTATGCTTCTATTGAGCGTATTCAATCCGAACTAGAATACGCGAAGGCTATTATGCGTCGTTTGCATTGCCAAGTGTTAGATGTTTCCAATAAATCTATCGAAGAAACAGCGTCTCTTGTTATGCAACTCATCGATCGAAACCGCGCCTCGGAGGGTAAATGAATATACGGGAACAAATAGAGGAGAGGGAGGCGTTACTCCTTTCTCCTTATGCTGCTAAAAGCCGCGATGCAATCCGTGATATTGAGGAAGCTCCCGATCCACTTAGAACTGCCTTTCAACGAGATCGGGATCGCATTATTCACAGTAAATGTTTTAGACGGTTAAAGCACAAGACACAAGTTTATATTGCGCCAGGTGACCATTATCGTACGCGCATGACTCACACACTTGAGGTGGGTCAGATTGGTCGTACAGTGGCTCGTGCATTGCGACTCAATGAAGACTTAGTAGAAGCTATCGCCATGGGTCATGATGTGGGACATACACCATTTGGTCATGTTGGAGAATATGCGTTACGTGATATGGTAGGTCATTTCAATCATAATGAACAAAGTTTGCGAATGGTAGAGGTCTTAGAAAAGCATGGTGAACATCAAGGCCTTAATCTAACAACCGCTGTGCGCGATGGTATTGTAGGTCATACAGGGGCTACAATTCCAGTTACCTTAGAAGGTCAAATTATTCGTATCGTTGACCGCATTGCTTATTTATGTCACGATTTTGATGATGCACAGCGTGCCGGCATGTTGACAGCCGAGGAATTACCTTTTGAAGTACGAGAACACTTCGGTATGACTCCTTCTAGCATGATTACAGCCATGGTTGAAGATATGGTGCGCGAATCTTTAGATAAGCCTGTTATTTCTATGTCCGCTGAGATAGAGATGACCATGAACCTATTCCGTCAATTTATGTTTAAAAACGTCTATTTGGCGCCAGCTTTAATTCCTGACCGAAATAAGGCATCTCATGTGGTGAAAAACTTATTTACTCATTTTATGGAACATCCTGACGATATGGAGGGCTGTGAAAGTAATCGTGAGTTTTACTCCACTCGCGATGTAGTGGATTATGTGGCCGGCTTAACGGATCAATATGCTATTAAGTTGTTTAAACAGTATTATATTCCAAATATTACCTTGTAAGACTTTTAGTAATAGGTATATAGATAACAAAAAAAGCAGTTAGTTCAAATGAACTAACTGCTTTTTTTGGGGCTCTAGAACCCCAAAGAGTACATGTACTTTTTATTTTACGCGCGTGTAATTTTATTAGAACGAAGGCAGCGAGTGCATACGTTAACTTTTTTAGTAGCACCGTCTACAACCGCCCGTACTCTTTGAATGTTCGGTTTCCAAGTTTTTCTTGTGCGAATGTGAGAGTGACTCACGTTCATACCGCTAGATGTGGATTTGCCACATACTTCGCAAAGGTTTGCCATAGTTTCCACCTCCAAGCTTAATCTATAACATAACAAAAGTATATTATCATAAAGACATAGTTAAAGCAAGTGTTTTTATCGTACATATTGCTCTTTTTATGAAATATACTACAATATAGGGTATATAATGTATACTATATATCATATTCTATGATATGAATGGGCTTTTACACAAGGATATACAGAAATTGGATATATCTTCGGTGTTTATCGTATATTTAAAGGAGTTTCTATGGATGAACGGTTAACGACCATTAAAGGGATTGGTCCTGGTCGAGAGAAACAATTACATAAGCTGGGAATTACCAATGTAACATCATTGTTGACATATTTCCCGCGAAGCTACGAAGACCGCCGTACAATTTATAGAATTGGTGAATTAAAGTCTGGTATGACCGGTGGCGTTGTGGGGAATGTTATTGCTGTACAAGAAAAACGCCCTCGTCCTAGATTATCTATTTTAGAGGTGGTCATTGCGGATGGTACTGGGCCACTAAAGATTGTTTTATTTAATCAAGGGTATAAAAAGAACTTTTATAAAAAAGGTCAGCGTCTATATGCATATGGCAAAGCAGAATTTCAATATGGGTCTATGCAAATGAATACGCCCCAAATAGAAAATTTGGGAGATGGTGGAGAGCCAGATCGTGGTATCGTTCCTATTTATGCTCTTGCAGATGGGGTATCTCAATTTGTGGTGCGCTCATCGGTACGCAATTGGTTTGCCGCTAATCATGAACTACAAGAGATTTTGCCTGCTGAGGTTCGTGAAGCACATCAATATATGAGTCGCTATGATGCATTTAAAATGATGCATTTTCCTGATTCTTCAGAGCGATATGAAGATGCGCGTCATCAATTAGCCTATGAAGAGTTGTTTGTCATGCAATCTGGGTTGGCTTTGTTGCGGAATAAGGAGCAGTGTCATAAAGGACCTAAGATGGGGCCCAATGGAGATTTAATGGCTCAGTGTATAGAGAATTTACCATTCTCTTTAACAGGCGATCAACAGCGTGCATTGGAGGATATTCGCATCGATATGGAAGATGAACGTCCTATGCAACGATTATTGCAAGGTGACGTAGGTTCTGGCAAAACTGTTGTGGCTACATTGAGTTTGTTGAAGGCCATCGAAAATGGGTACCAAGGAGCATTAATGGCCCCTACAGAAATCTTAGCTGCCCAGCACTACGAAGGTATAACAGAGGTGTGCGGTAACTTAGGTATTACCATAGAATTATTAACAGGTTCTACTACCAAAAAGGAAAAAGAGCGCATCTATGAAGGTTTAGCTGACGGATCGATTAATATGATCATCGGTACCCATGCTCTTATTCAAGAAGGTGTTAACTTCCATAATTTAGGCCTCGTCATTATCGACGAACAACATCGCTTTGGTGTGGAGCAACGGGCACGATTACAACAAAAGGGTACATACCCACATGTGCTCATTATGACGGCTACACCAATCCCTCGAACCATGACATTATCTGTGTATGGCGATTTAGCGGTTTCTTTAATTAAAGAAATGCCACCAGGTCGTAAACCTGTCAAAACATACGCTGTAGATAGCTCCTATAAGGAACGATTAAGAAACTTCTTTGGCAAAGAGATGGCAGAAGGTCGTCAGGTTTATGTGGTATGCCCGCTTGTTGAGGAATCTGAAAAATTAGATTTACAAGCGGCTGAGGAATTATATCTGGAGTTGAAAGAGTTCTTTTATAAGGTCTATGAAGTTGGCCTTGTACATGGTCGTATGAAACCAAGTGAAAAGGATGAAGTGATGAATGCCTTCCATAAGGGGGAGATTTCATTACTTGTTTCTACAACCGTTATTGAAGTCGGCGTTAATGTGCCTAATGCGACCATTATGTGTATAGAAGGGGCCGAACGATTTGGTCTATCGCAATTGCATCAGTTGCGTGGCCGTGTAGGTCGTGGATCTCATCAATCCTATTGTATTCTTGTAAGTGATTCAAAAAATGATGTGAGCCAAGAGCGTTTGAAATTGATGGAGCAGACACAGGATGGTTTTGAACTTGCCGAACAAGACTTATTATTGCGTGGGTCTGGTCAATTATTTGGCTTAGCTCAATCGGGATTACCTGATTTACGGGTTGCCAATATAATTAAAGATATTGAAATATTGGTACAGGCTCGCAAGGATGTATTAGATTTTGCAAATAAATATGGAATGAAAAAACTTGAATCTGTAATGAAAGAAGAATTAGAAAAAAGATTTGGTGAAAAATTTCTTAGAATATTGTATAATTAAGAGGTAGGAATAATAAGTACATAAGTAGCGATAATATTAGATTTTATCTGGGTTTTTCCCTTGTGTATCCGTTCCTCATACCGTATAATAGAACAAACAAATTTATTTCATTTTTCATCTATGGAGGTCAATATGCCACTTATTCATGTAGAGCTCGTTGAAGGGCGCACAAAAGAACAAAAAAAACAATTAGGTGAAGCTATCACTAAAGCTGCGGTTGATATCGTTAATGTACCTGCTGATGCAGTAAAAGTTATCTTCGTAGATATGAAAAAAGATGATTATATGGAAGGCGGCATTTTGCGGTCTGAACGCTAAGCTACGACTGACCGCCTAGTCCAATGTGGACTAGGCGGGTCGTAGTTTTGTTTTATTATACGGAAAGGAATTAAATATGAGAGACGATAAATTCGGTATGCGTGGACTAACTTTTGATGATGTTTTATTAGTACCAGCGGCTTCTGATGTGTTACCACATCAGGTAGAGTTAAAAACTCAATTAACTCGAGACATTACGTTAAATATCCCTATGATTAGTTCTGGGATGGATACAGTTACTGAATCCCGTATGGCTATTGCTATGGCTCGTGAAGGTGGCCTTGGCGTTATCCATAAAAATATGTCTATTGAAGAACAAGCTCATGAAGTTGATAAGGTAAAACGCTCTGAACATGGTGTTATCGTTGATCCTATTTTCTTAAGTCCTCAAAATTTACTATCTGATGCAGCAGAAATTATGGAAAAATATAAAATTTCTGGTGTACCTATCACAGAACATGGTAAACTAGTAGGGATCATTACAAATCGCGACATGCGTTTTGAAACTGATTTAACTCGCCAAATCGGAGACTGCATGACAAAGGATTCCCTTGTTACTGCACCAGAAGGTACTTCTCTTGAGGAGGCGAAAGCAATTTTAAGTGAACATCGCATTGAAAAATTACCTCTCGTAGATGGTGATGGAAACTTAAAAGGTTTAATTACTATAAAAGATATTGAAAAAGCGACAAAATATCCAAATTCGGCTAAAGATGGTAGCGGCCGATTATTAGTTGGTGCTGCTGTTGGTGTATCTAAAGATTTATATGATCGTCTTGATGCACTTGTATCTGCTAAGGCTGACGTAATCATTGTAGATACAGCACATGGTCATTCTGCAGGTGTACTTCGTACATTGAAAGAAATTAAACAAGCTTATCCTCATATTCCTGTTATTGCAGGTAATGTAGCGACTGCAGCTGGTACAGAGGCTCTTATTGAAGCAGGTGCAGATGCTGTTAAGGTCGGTATTGGACCTGGTTCTATTTGTACAACACGCGTTATCGCAGGTATTGGGGTACCTCAAATCACTGCAGTATATGAGTCTGCTCAAGTAGGTCGTCGCTATGGAATTCCTATCATCGCTGATGGGGGCATTAAATATTCTGGCGATATTGCCAAAGCTATTGCGGCTGGTGCCAATGTAGTTATGATGGGTAATATTTTAGCTGGTACTGATGAAAGCCCAGGAGAAACAGTGATTTACCAAGGCCGTTCTTATAAAGTATACCGTGGCATGGGTAGCTTAGGGGCTATGAAGCTTGGTAGTAAAGATCGATATTTCCAAACAGAAGCTAAGAAATTAGTTCCTGAAGGTATTGAAGGTCGCGTACCTTATAAAGGTATGTTGGCTGATACAATTTTCCAAATGGTTGGTGGTTTGCGTGCAAGTATGGGGTATTGCGGATGTTATAACATCCAAGAAATGATTGAAAATACTCAATTCATTCAAATTACAGCGGCTGGTTTAAAAGAAAGTCATCCGCATGATGTAAGCATTACCGTTGAAGCACCAAATTATAGTGGTTGATAATGGAGTATTACATTGAATAAACGTATTTCTGTTTTATCTGTGCCTATCGATTGTGTAACAATGGATGAGGCAGTCCAACGTATTTTGCAATTAACTGAAGAGCCGGGGCTACATTTAGTAGCCACGGCTAATGCAGAAATGGTTATGTTGGCAAATGAAAATCCTACATTGCACACCATATTGAATAATGCTAGTCTCGTCGTTCCCGATGGGGCTGGCATTTTGTGGGCTGCAGAGCGTCAAGGTGAACATGTGCCTGAACGTGTAACAGGTGTAGACGTAACTAAACGATTGTTTAAAGTTGCGGCTGACCAACAAATTCCTGTATACTGCTTAGGGGCGGCACCTGGTGTTGCTCAACGAGCAATTGATAATTTATCTGCCCAAGTTGGACCGTTAAATATAGCAGGGATTCATGATGGATTCTTCGATAGCGTAGAGGAACAAGAAATCGTTAAAGCTATTGGGGAGTCTAAGGCAAAATTAGTGTTTGTTGCCTTAGGCGTACCAAAGCAAGAACAATGGATTTCAGAAAAATTGAGTCACCTAGATGGCGTTGTTGCTATCGGAATAGGTGGTTCCTTTGATGTCTTGGCAGGTAATATTCCTCGGGCTCCGGAATGGATGCAGCGCAATCGTCTCGAATGGTTGTATCGATTATATTTAGAACCTCAACGGATTGGTCGGATGTTGGCCATTCCAAAGTTTATGTGGACTATTATTAAAAATAAATAGAGGAGTGTTGAATCGTGCCTACAGGACCAATAATTAAGGAAGGGTTTCCACTGATAGGGGCTATGCTCATTATCACTGTGGTGTTAGGATTTTTAGGACATTATATAATTGCGATTATTTCATTTATTCTGGCATTATTTTTCGTCAATTTCTTTAGAAATCCTAAACGTGTAATCCCTCAAGATCCAGATTTAATTTTATCTCCAGCGGATGGTAAAATTATGGATATTTCTGATGTATATGAAGATATTTACTTACATAAAGAATGTAAAAAAGTAACTATTTTCTTATCTGTTTTTGACGTACATGCTAATCGTGCGCCTATCGATGGTAAAATTACATATCGTCACTACACAATGGGCAGTTTCTTGCCTGCTTTTAAAGATGATGTAGGCTTTGAAAATGAACGTCATACTATTTGTATTGAAAATGATCGCACTTCCGTGTTGGTTACACAAATTGCAGGCCTTTTAGCGCGTCGTATCGTATCTTGGACCGATCTCGATAGTGTGCTTGAACGCGGTCAATTGTACGGGATGATTAAATTTGGTTCTTGTACTGAAATCTACATGGATAAGGATGTAGAGTTGTTCGTGGAAAAAGGTCAACATATTACAGGTGGAGACACTGTTATCGGGAGGTTGCGTCATGAATAAATCTATTATTCCAAATTTGTTTACTAGTGCTAATTTAGCCTTTGGTGTCCTAGGAATCACATTCTCTGCCACAGGGAACACTTTCTATGCAGCCATTTGTGTACTATTATCTTTAGTTGCTGATGGTTTGGATGGCCGTGTAGCAAGAGCATTAGGCGTAGCAGGTCCTATGGGGCGTGAACTAGACTCTTTATCTGATGTTGTAGGCTTTGGTGTGGCTCCAGCTTATATGTTATATATGAAAGAGCTTTATGGCTTAGGTTGGATTGCTTATGTTCCATTACTAGCATTTGCTGTATTAGGCGCATTCCGTCTTGCTCGTTTTAATATTAAAACTGAAGAAGTTCATGGTTACTTTGAAGGTTTGCCAATCCCAGCTGCAGGTTGTTTGGCGGCTACCTACGTATTGTGTGGCGTAGAGGTACCTCAATTTGTATTGGTTGTTTGTATGATTGGTGTAGGTTTCTTAATGGTTAGTGAAGTAAAATATCCTGACTTTAAAGGTAAATCTGCCATCTATATTAATAAACTTTCTATTGTTATTACTGCTATTTTTGTTGTAGCTTGTCTCGTTTATGATTGGCATACATGGGCAGTAATGATTTTTGCTGGCTATGTAGTGTTTGGCCTTGCTAATGGGGCGTTAAATATAGTGCGTAAATAAGTGTGTGGAGGATAATAGTATGAATTACCTACTGGATCTGATTTTGATCCCTATGCAGGTAATAATCGTAATTTATACGGTTTATTATTTTGTGCTCGCCGTAATCGGTATGTGGCGGTCTAGAGTACATAAAAACTATACCCCAAAAAATTCCTTTGCTATTGTTGTGTGTGCTCATAATGAGGAAGCTGTAGTCGGTGAATTAGTAAAGAATTTACGAAGTCTAGATTATCCAGATGAGCTGTACGATATCTTTGTTGTAGCTGATAACTGTACAGATAAGACTGCTGAGGTAGCAGGAGCTGCCGGTGCTAATGTGCATGAACGATTCAATAAAGAAGAAGTAGGTAAAGGCTATGCAATGGGGTGGATGTTTGATCGCGTTGAACAAATGGATCGTAAATATGATGCATTTCTTATCTTTGACGCCGATAATTTAGTACATCCACAATTCATGTTAGAAATGAATGATCATCTTGAAAAAGGTGAATCTGTTATTCAAGGTTACTTAAACTCTAAAAATCCTACAGATTCATGGGTAGCAGGTACATTCTCTATCGCCTTTTGGATGGTTAACCACATGTGGCATTTGGCAAAATACCGTATTGGTTTATCTACAGCCTTAGGCGGTACTGGTATGTGTATACGTACATCTATCATCCGTGAATATGGTTGGGATTGTAATAGCTTAACTGAAGATATGGAATTCTCCATGAAATTATTAACTCATGGTATTCGCACATGTTGGGCACATGATGCCATCGTTTATGATGAAAAGGTTACGACCATGATGGCGTCTTGTAAGCAACGGTTACGTTGGGCGCAAGGTCAATTTGACTGTGCAGGCCGATATATTCCAAAGTTGTTTGCTACAGGCATTAAAACTGGCAATATTATGATTTTGGATGGTATATTCCAAGTGAGTCAACCATATTTCCTATTGTTGACCACCGTATACTTGGTACTGTCTTATATCAATGCATACACACCGATCTATACAAACATTTTGTATCAAATTTTACCTATGTCTGTATGGACTATCATCGGTGTTGGCCAGTATTTATTCCCATTAATCGTGTTGTTGAAAATTAAGGTACCACCAAAGATTTGGTTCTACTATTTACTATATCCATTATTTGTATACTCTTGGATCCCTGTAAATATATTGGGGTGGTTCCGCCGTCATAATAAGGTATGGTCTCATACAGTACATACAAGAGCCGTTGGCCTAAATGACGTTAAATTAACACGTATGGGTAATATGAATAAGAATAAAAAATAGAATCTATAGGAGTGACTATGCATATTTTAATGTGTAATGACGATGGTATTTTAGCAGATGGTTTACGCCATCTTGCATCGTACTTAAGTCAATATTATCGAATTACCGTTGTAGCACCTGCAAATGAGCAAAGTGCGAAATCCCATGCATTGACGACTGAGATTCCTTTAAAATTAGATGCGTACAATGGCGAGGATGAAAATCCTCGCCTTTATGCTCTTACGGGAACTCCTTCTGATTGCATGAAGTTTGGCCTTAGTTATTTATTGAGTGATGATATGCCTGATCTTGTGATTTCAGGTATTAATCATGGCTTTAACTTGGGTTCAGATGTACTTTACTCTGGTACAGTGTCGGCGGCTATGGAAAGTTGTTTTTACGGCATTCCGGGCTTAGCATTATCTGTTGAACGGTATTCCTCTGAACGAGGGGATGAAATGCATCCCTTTATTCATGAATTAATTGAAAAGATTTATGTTAAAGGTCAATTTGATGGCTTATTAAATGTAAATTTCCCATTGCGTGGGGCTTGTGATTGGGACCATTTTAAAATGGTTAGTCAAGGTTTGCAAACCTATAGTAATATTATCGATGCTCGTATTAACTCAAGAGGACAAGACTATTACTGGCTAGCAGGCGAGCTTGATTATAGTGCTGAAAGTGTTCCTACCGATGTGGAGTATGCTCGCAAGGGCTTTATAACAGGGGTAGCACTTACGTGGAAGCAGCAATGTGATATCGGTATGGAAGCGGTTAAAAATATTTTAGAAAAAATATAAAAAATGTGTTGACATTGTTTTGGGATATCTGTATAATAACAAATGTTCCGAGACGCCGGAGTGGCGGAATGGCAGACGCACTTGACTCAAAATCAAGCGGGTAACACCGTGTGGGTTCAAGTCCCACCTCCGGCACCAACTTTAGGCGGTAAGACTTTTGTCTTACCGCCTATTTTTTATATATTTATAATTACGAATTAATATACAGTTATATACATTTAGTTCACTTGAGGTGATAGTATGGATCAAGGAGTAATTGATTATATTGCTAATGTCTTTGATATACCAAAGCTAGCGCAACCTGTAACTGCAGTTCAAATGCCATTACCATTAACACGATTAGCTGAAATCCCCTTAGATAGTTCTGTTAATCAGTGCCAAGGCTTTTGTTATAACTCAAAAAAAGATGTATTTGTTCTTGCTTGTATAAATTCAGATAATACAAAACAAATTATATATGAAATAAATCCCACAACTCTGCAAGTAGTTGCTAAGTATGAGTATAGTCACAAACGTTTATTGGGCCATATGAATACGTTGACCTATAATCCGAATAATAATCGGTACTATACGACTAATGCTGTTGTAGATGGTTATATTGTTACACCTATTGAAGCAGATAGTATGATTGTTGAATCACCTATTAAATTGAATGAAAAGGTATTCAATTTTGCCTTTGATAAAGAGCGCAACGAATATGTATCGATTGTGCCTTTAACAAATTCTCATCGTACTATTAACTACTATGATTCTAGTTTTAATAAAATAAAAACTTATAAGATTGATGCAGAGCATACCGATTTAAATAATAATGGTGCCTACGCTGCTAATGGTAATACTATTTTTACAACCTTAACGACATTCGTTTTCGTCGATGATGAAGGAGTAGTAAAGAATATAAGCCCTTATACGTCGGGGATGGAAGTAGAAGATATGGATTACCGTAATGGGCAGATGTATGTGGCTGTTAATCGTAAAGGTAAGGTAGAAATTTATAGCCTAGCTACATTGCCATTCTCTGTAAATGCCTAGACTTTATCTATGTTTTTATCCACTTTAAGAGTGTATAATATAAATGTTAAGGTAATTTAGGAGCTATTATGAAATTAGGGAATGATATTATTGAAATTGACCGTATCCGTCGTGCTATAGAGAAATCCAAACCATTTCGTGAACGTGTGTATACACCTCATGAGATTGATTACTGTGAAAGCCGTAAGAAGGGGAGTTACGAGTCGTATGCTGGTATATATGCCGCTAAAGAGGCTTTCATTAAAGCATTAGGAACGGGAATGCGTCATGGATCGTGGCAAGATATAGAAATTTACCATGATGAATGGGGGGCGCCCTTAATTCGTCTACAAGATACTTTCAAAGATATCTATGAAACTGTAGGTTATACAGCTATACATGTGTCCATAAGCCATTGCAGAGAATATGCAATGAGCACAGTTATACTTGAAGGAGCATAAGATGCAAATATTAACAACTGAAGATGCTCGATATATAGACCAAGAGGTACCTAAGCAACTAGGTGTTTCGTTAGAAATTTTAATGGAAAATGCAGGACGTGGTATTGTAGATGCACTATGGGGACAATATGATCTATTTTCTCTAGATAATGCACGTTCTATCAATAGTTTTGTACTATTTATATGTGGCACCGGTAACAATGGGGCAGATGGTCTTGTAGCGGCTCGACATTTATTAGAGCAAGGTGTAGCAGTACAAATTGCATTAGTAGGTGATACGAGTAAATGTAGTGACCTCTTTGCAATGCAACTCAAACGATGTGAAGGGATGGGGTGTATCATTGATATCTTTGATGAATTTAATGATTGGTCCAATGTAGCTATCGCGGTAGAAGGTATTATGGGCACAGGCTTAACTGGTCGATTACGAGATTTAACCATCGATATTTTGCATGATATTGATACTATGCGTAGTCAATATAATTTCGAATTATGGGCTATTGATGTACCAGCGGGACTAGATGTAGCTTCTGGACAAATTTCAGAGGGAACATTGACTTATGATTATACGGTTACCTTTGGGGCTATTAAACAAGGCCTGTTGTTATATCCTGGAAAGGCTATAGGGGGAACCGTTATTGTGGCACCTCTAGGAGCTCCTTGGCAGCAAGTATTAATTAATCGTGATAGCACCATCACTATTGATTCGGATTTAGCAGAAACATTGATCAATTATCGAGTTCCCATGGCTCATAAAGGTATAAATGGGAATACCTTGATTATCGGTGGATCTAGTGATATGGTCGGTGCTCCTATGTTGGCCGCAGAAGCTGCTGTTCATAGTGGAGCCGGCAAGGTTACATTAGGCGTACCAGAGTCAATTAAGCAAGTTGTACAAGGACATATTATACCTGAAGTAATGGTAACTTCTATTGAGGCTAATAAAACTCTTTATGAAGGTCGTCAAGTGGTTGCTATTGGGCCTGGATTAGGACGTACTACAGCTATTCCAGATGTAGTAAATCAGACTATTGATACCTATGAAGGTGCTCTTGTTATTGATGCAGATGCACTATATGCATTAGGCCATGTGGGTTATGTAGATAAAGATGCGTTGCGGGATGATGATATGGAGTCTGTATATAAGGTGGAAAGAAATCTTCCGTATTGCGTGATGACACCTCATTTAGGTGAATTTAGTCGACTTATCGATCTACCGATAAAATGGATTGAACGTCACTACATTACCTTGGCGAGAGCATTTGCTAAGGCTCATCAAGTAGTGCTAGTACTTAAAGGTATTCCTTCTGTTGTGGCGCTACCTGATGGTACAGTATATGTTAATACTATAGGAAATGCTGGTATGGGAACTGGCGGTATGGGGGATGTATTAACAGGTGTCATTGCTGGATTTATTAGCCAAGGTTATTCCTTACAAGATAGTGCTATTTTAGGTGTCTATGTACATAGCCGCAGTGCAGATATACTAAGTGATACGAAAACTTGGGGGTATACACCTAGTGATGTAAGTTCATCGGTAGGTTGTGTCATTAGTGAATTATTGGGAGAATAAGAATGACAAATAAAATACAACGATTTATAGCCTTTTTATTAGTGCTGTTTATTCCAATCTTCGCCATTGCAGGATGCACGAATAAAGATGTGGTCAATGCAGCATCTCAGACTAGTGCTAATACAAATGAAGGCTATTCCATTGATACGAAACAAACAAACCCTGAAGGTCATCTAGATGTATATATGCTAGATATTGGTCAAGGGGATGCCATATTGCTCAAGGTTGGCGATGAATATAGTATGATCGATACAGGTGATATTGAGCATCGTGAGAATATTGTAGCCCAATTAAAATCCATGGGTGTTACAAAGCTAAAAAATGTAATTATTACACATCCTCATGCTGACCACATGGGTGGTTTTTATGCCATTGCAAAAGCCATGCCTATTGAACATGTGTATGATGATGGCATTTCTGTTGATAATAATATGTATAAAACCTATGAAAAATGGATTGATAAAAATAAAATCCAACGATCCACATTGCGAAGTGGTGATGTGGTAGATTTTGGTCATGGAGCAGTATTTGTTGTCTATGCACCATGGACTGAACCTTTAACAGATAAAAAAGGAGCACCAGATCTTAATAATAATTCTATTGTAGGTAAATTAATTTTTGGTAAATTCTCTATGCTCTTTACTGGTGATGCAGAATTACAAGAAGAGAAAAAACTCATAAAAGAGCAGAATTCCAGATTGTTTGCCCGTGTTCTTAAGGTAGGTCATCATGGTTCTCGCACAAGTAGTTCTGAAGATTTTTTGAAATCTATTAAACCAGAAAGTGCATTAATTTCAAATGGCATGTATAATAGTTATGGTCATCCTCACGATGTAACATTGCGTCGTTTGCAGGAAAATAATATTGCCATTTACCGTACAGATACGATGGGACGTATTCACATTAGTACGGATGGGAATGAATGGCAAATTACAACTGAACGTTAGTGTCGATTGTATAGCATAAAAAATAATTTCAAGCAACTTATTTTTATGTGTACTGTATAAAGACTTTGTATAGTAATATGTATAATCGGCATACTAATCTTCATGTTTGTATGAAATAATCTATCTATAATCTAACATTAGTTTATGGATAGATTGGAACGATGAGACTTTGATTCACAAAGATATCATCGACTCATCTCTATGGTTTGGACACTACGTATGTCAGTTAGATTGGAGTGAATGTATTGCGTAAACTATTTTTTATGTTCCTTGCTGTCTTGATGGCTATACCACTATTCTTGACTCAAGCAAAGGCAGCTAATCTTGAAGATGCTCGATGGGTGACACGAACTGATGCACCGGTACCATATGTTCGTATGGTTATGGATTTATCAGCACCGGTAAAAGCGTCTGCTTCGATTAGCAAAGATGGGAAAACGACGACTGTTACCTTAAAGAACACAAAGCTAAAAACTGCTAAAGCAAATATTAACATGGACTCTAGCATAGCTAGTTCTGCTAGCCTCACAGAAGATGGCAGAGATGTGAAGGTAACGATCAAGACACCTTCATCTATCGATACGAGTGATGTAAAGGTATTTTCCCTAAAGAAAGATACGGTTAATAAGAAACCGTATCGCATCGTTGTAGATGTACAGAAAAAAGGTGTAGCACCTAAACCTGCTTATTATGGTAAACGCCCATCTCCTTCTGCACATCCTGCGAAGAATATGCCAACAGGATCCGGTAAGTATTCTATTAGCGGTGGTCTATCTGGTAAAACAATTACGATTGACCCAGGTCATGGTGGTAGTGACTCTGGTGCCGTTGGGCCTCATGGTGTACAAGAGAAAAATATTACACTACCGATTTCTATGTACTTGAAAAAAGCTCTAGAAAATCGTGGCGCTAAAGTACTTATGACTCGTACTACAGACGTAGACGTATACGGTCCTAATGCAAGTGGTGTTGATGAATTAGGTGCTCGTGTTAACGTAGCAAACCGTAGCAATTCTGACGCACTCATTAGTGTGCATATTAACGCATTTAACAACCCAAGTGTTGGTGGTATTGCAACATACTACTATAGTAAAACAGGTAATGATGCTCGTTTAGCACAAAAGGTACAATCTCAAATTGCTAGCGTTCCAGGTTTCAATGGTGACCGTGGCATTCAAGAAGGTAACTTATATGTGTTGAGACATTCTAACATGCCTGCAGTTCTTGTAGAGCTCGGATTTATTTCCAATCCTAATGAGGAACGTGTATTGCAATCTCCTCAAACACAAGAAGACTTTGCAAATCGCATTGCCAATGGTATTGCTAGTTACTTTGGAGGTTAATCGATGAAATTACGTAAACAAGTTCTGTCGATCCTCTGTGTAGGTTTGCTTGCATTTGCAGCGGGTTGTACACCTAATCAAGCACCTACAACAGGTAAAAGTGAACCTGTGCAAGAGACGAAAGTCAATAAGGATGCAGAAACAACAAAAGCATCTCAAGAAATGGTTAAGATGGCCTTCTTTGTTCCAACAGAGGATGGGTCTGGGGTAAAACAACAAACCGTTGAGATGGAGGCGGATAAAGTAACGCCTAAAGCGGCTCTTCTAGCGATGTTAAAAGCTGATAGAGCACAAAAGTATCCAGTATTCTCTAAGGATATTGAAATCACATCCGTTACTGTAAAGGACGGCATCGCTTCTGTAGAGGTGAATGACGCTTTCGTAAAAGGTAATGGAGGGGACTTAACTGTTAAATTACAAATGGCTGCCATTGTAAATACATTGACATCCTTTGATAATATTAATGGTGTTCTCTTCGTTAGCAATGGTAAAAAGGTTCCTACTGTAGGCTCCTTTGATACGAAAGATCCTGTTAAACGGATGACAAACCTAATTAAAAAATAATATGTTAGGCTCATTAATAGCAGATGGTTGATATATCAACTATCTGCTATTTTTGTTGTCTTTTATATATGTTACAATACAATATGTATACTAATCGGAAGCCAGGTGATGAGATGCAATTAAAAGATGTAGGGGAATTTAATTTCATTCGCCACATTCAAGACAATACTATACATGATTCAAGTACTGTGATTACAGGGATTGGTGATGATTGTGCTGTATATAGTGCTATAGAAGAAACAGATCAATTAATCAGTACTGATACGATGGTGGAAGGGGTTCATTTTAGCTTTCACTACATGATGCCCTATGATGTAGGCTATCGTCTCATGACGGCTAATTTAAGTGATATTGCTGCTATGGGTGGCTCTCCTCGACAAATAGTGCTTTCTGTGGCTGCACCTGAATATGTTGATACTGCTATTCTAGATGAAATTTATAGAGGCATTAAAGATCAATGCGCAAGATACCATGTTAATATACTTGGTGGTGATACAGTACGTACAGAAGGGCCTATGGTATGGACTGTAACGATTATAGGAGATGTTCCCAAAGGAACTGCTGTTATGCGTAGCGGTGCGCAAATAGGTGATATTGTAGGTATTACAAATTATGTCGGTTATGCAGCTACCGGTCTAGGTGCCTTATCTTATAATTTAGAAGGCTATCATATGACGAAGGTTGGTCATCAACGTCCAGATCCACAAATTAAATTAGGTCAACAATTGAGACAATTAGGTATTCATAGTATGAATGATATAAGTGATGGACTCGGTAGTGAATTAAATGAAATTGCATCGGCTAGTAATGTATCTATTGTTATAGAGGAAAAAGCTATTCCGCTTCATGAAGAAACTTATGAACTAGCTCGATATTTACAGACTCATCCAGTAGATTATGCATTGTATGGTGGCGAGGACTTTCAACTGGTATTTACGGCTCCTAAATCATTGCTTCCTAAATTAGAGAATTTAGCAGGCATTACAATAATTGGTGAAGTTCTATCTGGACCATCTAGGGTTCAGATGGTTACACCAGATAAAACGATTAAGACCATAGAAGCGAAAGGATATAATCATTTTCATGAAGCATAAATCACAGGTTCAATTAGAGACTCATACAGTAGAAGATACACAACAATTTGGTCAGTTATTAGGCAAATGGATTAAACAAAGTGGTGATTCTTTATGTATTGCCTTAATTGGCGATTTAGGGACAGGAAAAACGCATCTATCCCAAGGTATTGCGAAAGGCTTTGGCGTTACAGAGGAAATAACGAGCCCTACCTTTGCTATCATGAATACCTATGATGTGGATAGAACACATTTATATCATTTTGATGTATATCGCTTGGATGATATAAGTGAGCTAGAAAATATTGGCTTTTACGAATATACAGAAGATTGTGTATCCATTGTGGAGTGGGCAGATAAATTTCCCCATGAATTACCAGATGAAACATTATGGATATACCTAACTCGGATCGATGATACAAGCCGATCCATTTCTTTAAGTAGTGATTATCTTACAGAAGATGATTTAGTAGATATAGGAGGCCCCTATGTGGTTGGGAATTGAGACAAGCTCACTCGTATCAAGTGTGGCCTTAATGGATGAAACAAACTTGATTGGTGAATTAACCATTCAAGCAGGATTAACTCATTCTGAGCAGTTAATACCCCATATCGACATGTTGTTGCGCGCCTCACAAGTACAAAAGAATGAACTAAAGGGTATTATAGTTAGTATCGGACCTGGTTCTTTTACGGGACTGCGCATTGGTATGGGCACGGCAAAAGCTATGGCTTATGCCTTACAAATTCCATTGTACGGTGTGATGACCATGGATAGTTTAGCTCGCAATGTTTCATATACAAATCGTACAATTTGTACTGTTATCGATGCTCAGAAAAAGCATGTATATGCTGGCATGTATCGATATGAAAATAACGCACTAGTATGTAAAGAGGAGCCTTTTGTTATAGCTGCTAGTGATTTATTAGATAAGTTCAGAGACACTAAGGAAGAGGTCCTATTCTTAGGAGATGGAATCAAACGTATTGAAAAGCTTTTAGAGGAAAATGATACTAATTTAACTGTTCTAGATGTTGCTCAACGTATTCCAAAGGCAAGCTCCTTACTCTTAGCGGGACGAGAATTAATTGCTCGCGAAGAGAGATCCGATCCAATGGATATGGTGCCTTATTATATCCGTCGCTCTGAAGCAGAGGTATTATGGGAAGAACGACACAAGGATAATCCTGAAATATTAAACCAAAATCCTACAGTTGTAGTAACTGAAGCAGCAGGAGCAGAATAATGGAAATTCGGTTGGCTACTATCGAGGATGCTCAAGCCATTTATGATATAGAGCAACAGTCTTTTTCTGTTCCATGGAGTTTAGAATCCGTACTAGCTGAACTTGAAGGAGCAGATAATAAGCTGTATATGGTTGTTTGTGAAGATAATCAAATTGTGGGCTATGCTGGTGCTTGGCTCGTATATGATGAAGGACAAATCACAAATATTGCCATTCTACCTTCTGCCCGTGGTAAGGGGTATGGTTCAAAACTTACTAAAGAATTAATAGATGAATGTTTGAATAGAGGGATGCATGAGATCTTCTTAGAGGTACGCATATCTAATTTACCTGCCTTGGCGATGTATAGAAATCTTGGATTTACTGTTAAAGGAATTCGCAAAGATTATTATTCAGAGCCAAAAGAGGATGCTTATATTATGTCTCTCGTTTCAGAGGAAATAGAATGAGTATATACACATTAGCCTTGGAAAGTAGTTGTGATGAAACATCTGCATCCGTCCTAAAGGATGGTCGCACGGTGCTGTCCAATGTAATTTCTAGCCAAGTGCCTATTCATAGAAAATTTGGTGGTGTTGTACCTGAAATTGCATCACGCCATCATATAGAACAAGTTATACCAGTCATAGATCAAGCTCTGCGCGATGCAAATGTGACGTTACAAGACATCGACCATATTGGTGTTACCTATGGTCCAGGACTTGTAGGCGCATTATTGGTTGGTGTAGCTGCTGCGAAGGGATTATCCTTTGCTACAGGTATTCCTTTGGTACCAGTTCACCATATGGAAGGTCACATCTTTGCTAATTTCTTAGCTAATCCAGAATTAGAGCCTACATTTTTAAGCCTTGTTGTGTCTGGTGGACATACCATGCTAGTCCATGTGAAGGGCTATGAAGAGTTTGATATACTTGGTCAGACTCGCGATGATGCTGCTGGTGAAGCATTTGATAAAATTGCTCGCGTTATGGGTTTCCCTTATCCAGGTGGACCTCACATCGATGCTTTAGCCATTGAAGGCAATCCAGATGCCATTGAATTTCCAAAAGCATTGAGTGAGCCAGGTAATTTTGAATTTAGTTTCAGTGGCTTGAAATCTGCTGTATTAAATTATCTAAATAGTAAGCAACAAAAGAATGAACCTATAAATCAAGCAGACGTAGCTGCGTCCTTCCAAAAGGCTATAGTTGATGTATTGGTTGAAAAAACACGAGATGCAGCACATACATTAGGTGAAACTCGTATTACCATAGCCGGTGGTGTTTCTGCTAATAAAGGTTTACAAGCAGCACTACAAGTGATGTGTGAAAAAGAAGGTTTTACCTATTACAAGCCTCATAAAATTCTGTCCACAGATAATGCTGCTATGATCGGTTGTCGTGCTTATTATATGGCTCAAGCTGGTAAATTCGCAGATTTAACATTGAATGCAAAACCAAGTGTTGAAATTGGTCATGTATCTTGGAAAGAGGATTAATTGTGGATATCGGTCAAGATATTTTAAATACAACACCATTAGGTCCCTTACAAACCTCATTACTAGAGCATATTAGTAAACTCATATCCTTTGGCGAGTCATTGACCCGTCAAAGGATACAGATTTTTACGCCCCTTCTGGAGTCATCGCAAGGTAGTATGCAACTACGTGCTGACATGCTGTGTATTGAACGGAGTGACCAAGGTATTATTACTCGACAATTAAAAGGGAATAATACGTGGCATTCTATGTTGAAGGATGGGCAACCGCTTATTGGAGTAGAGCATGACCAACGGCAACATGTTTTTCCTGTTGTAGATAATGGTGGGCGTATTATTGGGGGTATAGCTTTCACAGTATCTCCGTCTATCAAGTTAGAGCAATATGAGCAAGAATATACCTTGTCTGATACGATGCAACGGCTCATGCTGACTGCTACAGATGAGCAAATACAATCGTACGAACCAATTTCATATTTTGACGGTTTAATTATCTTTGATGATTCTCATAGAATTCTCTATGGTAATGAGGCGGCTATACAATTAGTAGATCTACTAGGCTTTGATCGACGACTAGTAGGTTCATCAATTTATAGCAGTACCTTAAAAATTTCAGCCATCCAACAAGTGTTAGATGATAGAACAATATATACTAGTGAAGAAATCTATCAAGATATGGTTATTCGTCAACATATGATACCTATCGCGATGGGGCGTAATGAAACGCGTTGTTTTTTAGTGCTTCACGATTGTACTCGTGAAAGTAAACAACAGCAAGAACTACTAGTAAAAAACTCTATTATCAAAGAGGTTCATCACCGTGTAAAAAACAATTTACAAACGGTAGCAGGTTTGTTGCGTATGGAGGCAAGACGTTCTAGCTTGCCAGAAGTTAAACAAGCCTTGCAAGAGGGGATCAATCGTATTGAAAGTATGGCATTAGTTCATGATATTGTGTCCCATTATGATGAGGATTATATTGGTATTCGATCGATTTATGATGAGTTATGTCGTTTGTTGCGCATGAGTATGGTTCAACAAGACCAAGAGGTAACCTTTACCTATAGTGGAGAGGATATGTTGATTTCCTCTCATATGGCGAGTTACGTATCTCTCATAATTAATGAGCTAATTACCAATAGTCTTGAACATGGCTTAGATGGTAAAAATGGCGGAATTCGTTTAGCTGTTACAGAGTTAGAAGAATATATTGTATTAGCTTTTTCTGATACAGGGTCAGGGCTACCTCAAGAGTTTTCTATTAACTCCAACAAGCGCTTAGGACTAACTATCATTAATAATTTAGTTACCCATGAGTTAAAGGGTAAACTATCTATTGAAAATACAGATGTAGGTGTACTAGTAACAATATATATGAAGAAGGAGAAGTAAATGCGCGTTTTAATAGTGGATGATGAATCCCTTATACGTATGGATCTACGCGATATTATTGAATCCTGTGGTCATGAAGTAGTGGCAGAAGGCACTAATGGTGTTGAAGCCCTCAAGCTTTGTAAAGAATATAAGCCTGATATTGTTCTTATGGACGTAAAAATGCCAGAGTTAGATGGCATTGAAGCAGCGCGTCAAATAGGCTTTCACCATGAAGCCCCTGTAGTCCTATTAACTAGTTATAGTCAACAGGATTTAATAGATAAGGCTAGAGAATCGGGTGTATATGGCTATTTAATAAAGCCCGTACGTGAAGAACAATTGGTTCCAACCTTAGAAATGGCATTAGGGCGTTACCATAGTGATGCGCAGCTGCGCGAAAAAATGGCTGAATTAGAACAGTCATTGGAAGATCGTAAAATCATTCAAAAGGGGACCGGTATATTGATGGAGTTATACTCTATATCTGAAGAAGAAGCATACAATCGCATTCGTGCCCTAAGTATGAAGAAACGTGATAGTATTGTTAATATTTGTAAGTTAATAATTGAACAGGTACCAATAAAATGATAACTGTTCAGTTATTAATAGTCATATGATATTTTATTTAATGATTTGTAACTATATTTATTGTATATTTCTTGATATTTTTGTACATCTCCTTGATAATATAAATGAATGTAATATGAAGTTGTAGTTGTGGAGAGTATTACGTTTTGTTTGTTATTGTAAAGGAGAATATGTATGAAAAAGATTATTAGTGCTTTTATTTTTTGCTTAATGACTTTTTTTGCTGGTAGTAATGCATATGCTATGATTGATGAAAGTCAAGTTGCATTAGGGGGAATCACACCTTTAGCATCACAGGAGTATATTCGGAATATTTATGGAAACCCTACTAGTGTTTCATCACCATATAGAAATGCGCTTGTATGGTCTTATGGTAAAACTGTTAGTATTCATTTTGTATCTGGTGCAGCATTTGGTTATGTAAATGATCAAAGTGAGTATTACCAATTCTTTTTAAATAGTATTACTACAACAGCTAACAATGGCTTTGCAACACCAGCTGGAATTATTGTAGGTATGGATGAATCTATTGTTTATCAGATTTATGGAAATCCTGATTTTAGAAAAGGGAATTCTATTACATATCGAACAAGAAGCGGTGGATATGGATTGTCTTTCAATATAAAAAAAGGAAAAGTAGCCGGTATTACAGCTTTTTGTAGTATTTAGAATAATATTCTTAAATAATGTTCACTAAATAATAGCCTTCTATAGACTTATATAGAGGGCTATTTTATATGAATTAATACTTATAAAAACTAAAAAGTCAAAAAATCAAAATTTCTGCTTGCATTTATTTTGACATCGGTTATAATAATACATGTGATTAGCACTCGGTAACTTAGAGTGCTAATAAATTGTAAATAATAACTAGTAAATAAGGAGTGACATCATATGTTAAAACCATTAGCTGACCGCGTTCTTATCCGTTTAGAAGCAAAAGAAGAAAAAACTAAAAGTGGTATTTTCCTTCCTGATACAGCAAAAGAAAAACCTCAAGAAGGTGTAGTAGTAGCTGTAGGTGCTGGTAAAGTTTATGACAATGGTCAACGTGTAGCTCCAGAAGTTAAAGTTGGCGATACTGTTATGTTCGCAAAATATGCTGGTAGCGAATTAGAAATCGATGGCGCTACTCATTTGATCATTAGCGAACGCGATATCTTAGCAGTACTATAATAGCTAATTTATAGCTGTATAGAGCTAAACATACTATTGATACATTCTATATTGCCTGCGGGCATATACATTCCCTTACATTAGATACTGTTATTATCTAGGAGGTAATACATATGGCAAAAGAAATCTTGTTTAACGAAGAAGCTCGTCGCGCTTTGGGTCGTGGCGTTGATCAATTGGCAAATGCTGTAAAAGTTACATTAGGACCAAAAGGTCGTAATGTTGTATTGGATAAAAAATTCGGTTCTCCAACAATTACAAACGATGGTGTAACTATTGCTCGTGATATCGAACTTCCAGATCCATTTGAAAACATGGGTGCTCAATTAGTTAAAGAAGTTGCTACTAAAACTAATGACGTAGCAGGTGACGGTACTACTACTGCAACTGTATTGGCACAAGCTATGATTCAAGAAGGTATGCGCAACGTAGCAGCTGGTGCAAACCCAATGATCTTGAAAAAAGGTATTGAAACAGCAGTTAAAACTTTAGTTGAAGAAATTAAAAAACGTTCCATTAAAGTTTCTGGTAAAGCTGAAATCGCTCAAGTTGCTAGCGTATCCGCTGCTGACGAAGAAATCGGTGGTTTGATTGCTGAAGCTATGGAAAAAGTTGGTAACGACGGCGTTATCACTGTAGAAGAATCCAAAGGCTTGCAAACTGCATTAAACGTAGTAGAAGGTATGCAATTCGACCGTGGCTATATTTCCCCTTACATGGTAACTGATCCTGACCGTATGGAAGCTGTTATGGATAACCCATACATCTTGATCACTGACCGTAAAATCAGTGCTATCGCAGATATGTTGCCAACACTTGAAAAAGTGGTAAAAGTAGGTAAAGAACTTCTTATCATCGCTGAAGATGTAGAAGGCGAAGCATTGGCTACATTGGTAGTAAACCGCTTACGTGGTACATTCAAAGCAGTTGCAGTTAAAGCTCCTGGCTTCGGTGACCGTCGTAAAGCTATGCTTGAAGATATCGCTATCTTGACTGGTGGTACTGTAATTACTGAAGATATGGGCCGTAAACTTGATTCCGTAGAACTTACTGACCTTGGTACAGCTCGTCAAGTTCGCATTACTAAAGATGAAACTACAATCATCGATGGTGTAGGCGATAAAGATGTAATTGCTAAACGCGTTAGCCAAATCCGTGCACAAGTGGAAGAAACAACTTCTGAATTCGACCGTGAAAAATTACAAGAACGTCTTGCTAAATTGTCCGGTGGTGTTGCAGTTATCGAAGTAGGTGCTGCTACAGAAGTTGAAATGAAAGATAAAAAACTTCGTATCGAAGACGCATTGAACGCAACTCGCGCTGCTGTTGAAGAAGGTATCGTAGCTGGTGGTGGTACTACATTCATCGATATCATCCCTGCATTGAATACATTGGAAGCTACTGGTGATGTTCAAACTGGTATCAATCTTGTTAAACGTGCAGTAGAAGAACCTCTTCGTCAAATCGCTTACAATGCTGGCCTTGAAGGCTCCGTTGTAGTTGAAAAAGTTAAAAATACTGAAGCTGGCGTTGGTTTCAATGCGTTGACTGAAGAATATATCGACATGGTAAAAGCTGGTATCGTGGATCCTGCAAAAGTTACACGTTCTGCTCTTCAAAATGCTGCATCCATCGCATCTCTTGTATTGACTACTGAAACAATCGTAGCTGACAAAGTAGAAGAAAATGCTGCAGTACCTGCAATGCCTCCAATGGGTGGCATGGGCGGTATGATGTAATCAACTGCTTAAGGCATAATCTATAAGATTTAGAATAATCCTAATGAATTAGGAACTATATGTTCACTTTTTCATTAGGATTATTTTTGTATTTTTGAATTAGACTATTATATGTGGTTTATCAAATCGATAAAATTGATTTTGTATACAACATATGTTATAATTCTATAGAATTTAATATTGAGTCTAGTTTGACACAGTAGTTACTGACCTTTATAATATGGTTATCGAATTATTTCGATGTTGTTTAACCTGAAAGAAGGATTACTATGTTGAGCTTTATTTTTAAAAGTAAACCTAATTATGTTAATTTTGGCCTCTTAGTTTATCGTTTGGCACTTGGTATTTCCATGTTTTACCATGGATATTTAAAGTATTTGAGCGGTGCTGAAGGCCTTTATAAAGTTGGAGCTATGTTGGCACCATTAGGTGTACCTGGTGGTTATGAAATATTAGGTACTATGGCAGCATATGCAGAAATGATAGGTGGCGTACTTATAGTGCTTGGTCTATTTACAAGAATTGGATCTTTGCTACTTATAGGTACACTCGCAATAGCAACGATATTAAATCTTAGTGGTAGTTTCTTTAGTTGGGACTATCCATCTCAAATGGGATTTGGTGCTCTTATGTTGTTCTTTGCTGGCGCAGGTCGCTATAGCCTAGATAAAGCTTTATTTAAATAATGATTAGGATAATAGACTCGTCGCTTGATGGGTCTTTTATTTGTGTAGCGAGGTTATTATGAATACAAAAACAGTTCCGTTTACAGCTGAACAATTAGAAAATATTATTGCCCAATATCCAACACCATTTCATATTTACGATGAAGAAGGTATCATTGAAAATATGAAATCTTTCATCGATGCATTTTCTTGGAATAAAGGGTTCAAACAATATTTTGCTGTAAAAGCGACTCCAAATCCATATATTATGCGTGTATTGCAAAAACTAGGCGTTGGTGCAGACTGCTCTTCCTTGGCAGAGTTGATGCTATGTGAAAAAGTGGGCATTACAGGTCATGATATTATGTTCACATCTAATGACACACCATATGTGGAATATAAAAAAGCATTAGAAATGGGCGCAATTATCAACCTAGATGATATTACTCATATTGAATATTTAGAAAAAAATCATGGTTCTTTGCCTGATACGTTCTGCGTTCGTTATAACCCAGGCTCCTTAAAAGAAGGTGGCAATACAATTATTGGCCTTCCTGAAGAAGCTAAATATGGTATGACTCGCGAACAAATTTTTGAAGCTTATAAACAACTACAAGCAAAAGGTGTAAAACACTTTGGTATCCATACAATGGTTGTTTCTAATGAACTTGATATCGATGGCTTAGTTGGTACTGCAGAGCTTTGCTTCAATCTTGCAGTAGATATTAAAAATGAGCTTGGTATCAATGTTGAGTTTATCGATCTTGGTGGTGGCGTAGGTGTTGCTTACAAGCCAGAACAAACACCTGTAGATTTCAAAGCGCTTAGCAAGGGTGTAGAAGAGGCTTACAATAGAATTCTCGTAGCTAATGGTCTTGGTGATGTAGCATTAGCTTATGAATGTGGTCGTATGGTTACAGGTCCATTTGGTTACCTAGTTTCTACAGCAATTCATAAAAAAGATATTTATCGTCATTACATTGGTCTTGATTCTTGTATGGCAAATCTTATGCGTCCAGCGTTATATGGCTCTTATCACCATATTACTGTTATGGGCAAAGAAAATGCGCCTAAGGACCATGTATATGATGTAACAGGATCCTTATGTGAAAATAACGATAAGTTCGCTATTCAACGTGAGTTGCCAAAAATTGATATTGGTGATCGTATCATCATTCATGATGCTGGTGCACATGGTCACTCCATGGGCTTTAACTATAATGGTAAATTACGTTCCGCTGAGTTGTTATTACATAAAGATGGCTCTGTAACACAAATTCGTCGTGCTGAAACCTATGATGATTTGTTCGGCACTCTCGATTTTTCCAATCTATAATTTAATATTGAGAATCAAATAGGATGAGAATGAATATTATTAAAATTCTATCAATATATGTAATATATGATATTCTTTTAATTCCTGTATATTTTAGTAGGAATATCTTGCTATCATTTAGATAAGAATGTATAATGATTATAGATTGTTATGCACATACTTGCTAAGTTGGCGAGAATTACGGCGGTATTCACGTTAGTGCGTACCGCCTTTTTATATGTGTCAGTATATACGTTTTACATATAACGATTGTATTCCTCTATATAGGAGATACATAATAAAAAGGAGTGAACATTTTGGCTGAATTACTTCAGATAAAAGATTTAAAGGTATCCGTTGAAGATAAACAAATCTTGAAAGGTATCAACTTAACAATTAATAAAGGTGAAATTCACGTTGTAATGGGCACAAATGGTGCAGGTAAGTCTACACTTGCTAATGCTATCATGGGCAACTCTACATATACTGTAGATAGCGGTTCCATTATTTTTGATGGTAAAGATATTACAGAAGATGCAGTAAACGATCGTGCAAAAGCTGGTATTTTCATGTCCTTCCAAAACCCAATTTCTATTCCTGGTATCACTGTAGAAAACTTCATTCGTACAGCTAAATCCACAATTACTGGTGAAAATGTACGTGCATTATCCTTCAAAAAAGAATTGAAAGAAAAAATGGATGAATTGTCCTTTGATTTGTCCTATGCACAACGTTATGTAAATGAAGGCTTCTCTGGTGGTGAACGCAAGAAAAATGAAATTCTTCAAATGTCCATTTTGAATCCTAAATTGGCTATTCTTGATGAAACTGACTCCGGTCTTGACGTAGATGCGGTTCGTATCGTATCCGAAGGCGTACAACGTTTCCACAATGAAGATAATGCTGTATTGATCATCACTCACCACAATCAAATCTTGCAAAAATTAAAACCTGACTATGTTCATGTATTGATCAATGGTAAGATCGTTAAAACTGGTGATGCTTCTCTTGTACGTGAAATCGAAGAAAAAGGTTACGACGCATACAAAGCATTAGCATAGGAGGCACAATGGAAGAAAGAAAGAAAACCCAAGTCGCGGATATGGACCGTGGTGTCTATGATATTAAGAATGACTTTGAATATTCTTATATTTCTGATGCCGGTTTAACAGAAGATATTATCCGTGAAATTTGGTCTAATAAAAATGAACCTGAATGGATGCTTGACTTCCGTTTAAAATCTTTAGAAATCTACAATCGCATGGGAATTCCGAACTGGATTCCTGATATTTCTGGCTTAGATATGGCAAATATCCATACTTATGTTAAGCCTAAAGTAGATATGAAAGAAAACTGGGACGAAGTTCCAGAAGAAATTAAAAGTATTTTTGACCGCTTAGGTATTCCAGAAGCGGAAAAAACATCTCTCGCTGGTGTTGGCGCTCAATATGACTCTGAAGTTGTTTATCACAGTATTCAAGAAGATCTTGTTAAACAAGGTGTTATCTATACTGATATCGAAACAGCCTTACATGAGCATGAAGAAATCGTAAAAAAATACTGGATGACATTGATTCCACCTACAGACCATAAATGGGCGGCTCTTCATGGTGCAGTTTGGTCTGGTGGTTCCTTCGTATACGTTCCAGCAGGCGTACAAGTAGAAATTCCATTGCAATCTTATTTCCGCTTGAATGCACCAGGTGCTGGTCAGTTCGAACATACTATGATCATTGTAGAAGAAGGTGCTAAATTGCACTTCATCGAAGGTTGTTCTGCTCCTAAGTATGACGTATCTAACCTTCATGCAGGGGCTGTTGAATTGTTCGTTAAAGACAATGCTACATTGCGTTATTCTACAATTGAAAACTGGTCCAAAAACATGTACAACCTTAACACAAAACGTTGTGTAGTAGGTAAAAATGGTACAATCGAGTGGGTATCTGGTTCCTTTGGTTCCAAAGTTTCTTGCTTGTATCCAATGAGTATTCTTAACGGTGAAGGTGCACATGCTGAATTTACAGGTGTAACATTCGCTGGTGAAGGACAATTCCTTGATACAGGTTGTAAAGTGGTACACAATGCACCATATACAACAAGTAATGTAAACTCTAAATCCATCTCTAAATCCGGTGGTGCTGCAATTTACCGTGGTCTTTTGAAGATTGGTCCTAAAGCTGAACATTCCAAAGCAACCGTTTCTTGTGAATCCTTGATGCTTGACGCTGAGTCTCAATCTGATACAATCCCAGCAATTATCGTAGAAAATGATAACGTGGATTTAGGTCATGAAGCGAAAATCGGTCGTATTTCCGATGAAGCAATTTTCTACCTTATGACTCGTGGTATCAGCGAAGAAGAAGCTCGTGCAATGCTTGTTCGTGGTTTCGTAGAGCCAATTTCTAAAGAATTACCACTTGAATATGCAGTAGAAATGAACAATCTAATTAATCTTGAATTAGAAGGTTCTATCGGTTAAGGAGGAATTATGAGCGAATTACTATTTAATGAACTCCCTAGACCGACATTCAGATGGTTACGCGTTAATCATACTGTAAGCTCTCTAGCTGGAGAAGATGTAGCGGTACAATCCATCGCTGTGGAAGCGAATAAAAATATACTTTCACCATTACCTGCTGGTGCAGCATTGCTAGATGGTAATTATGAAGGTGCCAATAAAGAAGCTGTTCAAGTATTAGTGGAAAAAGCGGAAGGTTATGCTATCAATGTACCTGCTAAGGCGAAAGAAGTTGTAGGTATCCGCATTGATGCTAATGCTCGCGTAGCAAACCGTTTCCAATTTATCGTTGGTGAAGGTGCTGAATTAGAAGTACAATTCTATGTAACTGGTTCTGGTGAGGCACTCACGAATGTAAGCTATTTAAACGAATACGATGTTAAAGAAACTGGTAAAGTTGTAGTGAAAAAGGTAAATCTTTTACCTGAACATGTACAACATATCGAGCATCGATATACTAAATTAGAAGATAAAGCAGATGTAGAATACATCAATATTGAAATTGGTGGTAGTGAAAACATCTTGAATTACTATCATGATTTAGTAGGTCAAGAATCTCGTATGGTTCATGACATTGCTTATCTTGGTAATAAAGAGCAAAAATTTGATATCTCTATGGTTATGAGCCATGGTGGTAAAAAATCCTTCAGTGATATTCATACCTTAGGTGCTCTTAGTGGTAATTCTAAAAAATCCTTCCGCGGTACCCTTGATTTCCTTCATGGCGCAACTGCAGCTGAAGGTGCGGAAGAAGATACTTGCTTATTGTTGGACCCTACAGTAAAATCTATTTCTTTACCACTCTTATTGTGTAAAGAAGATAATGTAGTTGGTAACCATGCAGCAAGTGCAGGCCAAATTGATCATAATAAATTGTTCTATATCATGAGCCGTGGCTTTAGTGAAGTAGAAGCAAAACATATTATTGTTGAATCTATGATTCGACCTATTATTGATCGCATTGGTGATGAAACGATTGAAGAAGCGGCGTTAGCAGCTGTACGTAATAAAATTTAAAGAGGCGTTTTTATGAGACCAATTGCAGAAGCATACAAAGACTTTCCTATATTACATAAAGAGCATAATGGGCACCGCGTTATCTATTTAGATAGCGGTGCTACTGCACAAATTCCACAGTCCGTAATTGACCGTGTTGTGGAACATATGACACAACGTAATGGTAATCCACATCGTGGTTCTCATATTTTGGCTATCGAAGCATCTGAAGACTATGAAAATGCACGGGATCGCGTAGTTGAATTTATCAATGCTCGCGAACGTGAAGAAGTCGTGTTTACACGTAATAGTACGGAATCTATGAACTTGATTGCCCACAGCTATGGTCTTCATAATGTGAAAAAAGGCGACAAGATTGTCATTACTGTTGCTGAACATCATGCGAATCTTGTAACATGGCAATATGTGGCAGAACAAACAGGGGCCACCTTAGAATATATGTACCTTGATGAACATGGCCATTTAAAAGATGGAGAAATCGATAAAATTGATGAATCCACTAAAATTGTTGCCTTCGCACATGTTAGTAATGTACTTGGTATGGAGTTCCCTGTTAAAGAATTAACTGAAAAAGCACACTCCGTAGGTGCTATAGTAGTTCTAGATGGTGCTCAATCTACACCTCATAAAAAAATTGACGTTCAAGAATTAGACTGTGATTTCTTCGTGTTCTCTGGTCATAAAATGTGTGCATCCCAAGGTATTGGTGTACTCTATGGTAAACGTGAATTATTAGAAGCTATGCCTCCATTCTTATTGGGTGGGGACATGATTGAATATGTAAAAGAACAAACTGCTACATTCAATGAGCTTCCATATAAATTCGAAGCTGGTACTCCAAATGCGGATGGTGCTGTTTCCTTACATGCTGCTATTGATTATTTAGAATCTTTTGGCATGGATGCTATTGAGGCTTATGAAGAGGAATTAGTAGCGTATATTCTTCCTAAAATTGTTGCGTTGCCACATGTTCACGTGATTGGTTCCCAAAACCCTAAGGAAAAACATGGTGTAATCGCGTTCACTGTAGATGATGTACATCCTCATGACGTAGCTACAATTTTAGATTCTAAAGGTATTTGCGTTCGTTCTGGTCACCATTGTGCACAACCACTAGGTGCATTTTACAATGTGTCTGCTTCTACTCGTTTAAGTATGTACTTATATACTCGTAAAGAAGATTTAGATGCGTTCCTTGAAGTATTGAAGACAGTTCGTTCAGTAATGGGTTTTAAAGATTAGGAGATTTACCATCAATGGAAATGGATCAATTATATACGGAACTTATTTTGGAGCATAACCAAGATAAGCGTAATAAACATGAATTAGCTCATTTTACAAATTCTGAGCATGGCCATAACCCAAGTTGCGGTGATGATCTAACGTTACAACTCAATGTGGAAGATGGCATTATTAAAGATGCTGCTTATACAGGCTCTGGCTGTGCTATTAGCCAAGCATCTGCATCTATGATGATTGATATTATCAAGGGCAAATCTGTTGAGGAAGCTCTCCGTTTGGTAGAAATTTTCTTAGGTATGATCAAAAAAGAAATTACTGATGAAAATGAGTTAGAAGAATTAGAAGATGCTATGGCACTACAAAATATTTCTAACATGCCAGCACGTGTAAAATGTGCGGTTCTTGCATGGCATACATTGAAAGAGGCTTTAAAGAAATAATATGAAGAAAACTATATTATTTGATTTAGATGGAACTTTAACTGACTCTCAAGAGGGTATTCTTAAAAGTATTAAATTTGCTTTAGAACATTTCGGTTATGATGTACCAGATGAAGAAACTTTACAATTGTTTTTAGGACCACCATTGGTAGATGCGTTCCAAGAACATTGTGGTTTGACCTTTGAGCAAGCGGAAGAAACATACTTTAAATTCCGTGAACGATATGGTAATATCGGTAAATTTGAAAATCAAGTATATCCGAATATTGTAGACCTATTAGCAAAATGTAAAACTGAACAATACACCATAGCTGTAGCTACTGCAAAACCAGAACATTATGCTAAGGATATTTTAGATCACTTTGAATTGACACCATACTTTGATGTCATTGTTGGTGCCAATTACGAATCTGGTTTATTGCACAAGAAAGAGATTCTTGAAAAGGCTCTTAAGCTTTGTGGTAATCCATTGACCGATGATAACGGTCGACGTTTAGCCTTTATGGTAGGCGATCGTAAGTATGATGTAGAGGCAGCTAATGAACTTGGCTGTATCTCTATCGGTGTTACCTATGGTTATGGTACAGAAGCTGAACTAAAAGAAGCCGATGCAGAATACATTTGTGACGACGTTGATGAAATTGCTGATGTTCTCGACCTTGAAGAAATGATGGTTCGTAGATAATCTATCATAAATAAAATATCAACCTTAAAAGGGCTAGAGGAATTTCCTCTAGCCCTTTGGCATCTATCTACAAAAGGACTAACCAATAGGTTAGTCCTTTTGTGTTATTTTTTTAGGCCGCTTTTTTTAGCTAATGTTTTGATAACCTTAGCACTTTGTTTTTTCAACTTGCCGCCTGTTTGTTTTAGTTGGATACGTGTGCGAGAGACACGACCAAGTGTAGTAATTTTAGTTTTGCGACGTGGTTTCATATCACGTTCGTTACCAAAGTCGCCACGTTGTACACTTGTTGCTTTTACCTTTTCAGCTCTGAAAGATTTACGCAACGCTTTCATAATCAATGTAAGCGGTAAGGATTGCTCAAAAGAATACAAATCAACAGCAACATAGCCTAGAGCAGGATATGTGTGCAACGTAAAGTGAAAGCCTGGTGCAACAGATAGGAGGGCAATCTCCTCGTCCATAACTTGACAACTGATTTCATCAACATCAAGGTCAGCTAAATCAAATGCAGTTGCTACACTTTCTTGTACAGCTGTAGCGGATGAGATTGCATCTTCATCGCAGGAATATAAATCAATTAAAAGTTCTTGTCCTAATGCTTCTGCCATAACAACACCTTCTTTCATAAAAATATATCTCATTTATTATACCTAGAATTTAGGATTAAGTCCAATCATAGAAGGATGTATTAAAAGGTCAAATGTATAGTGTAATATATTTGACCTTTATATTGACTAAAGTCAAAAAGTCAAATATAATAGATATATGTAAAAAACAAATAGTCAAATATATATTAAATAAAATGTTAAAGAGGTGTTTTTTATGAGTATGATAGCTGATAAAATAGAAAAGTTTATATTGGATCGTATGCGTGAAGAACAAGAGAAATTAATTTTAAAGCGTAATGAATTAGCTGATGAATTAGATTGTGCACCTTCGCAAATTAGTTATGTACTAAGTACACGTTTTTCTAATGAGCGTGGTTTTGATGTTGAATCAAGACGTGGTCTAGGTGGATATATTCGAATTACAAAATTAAATCCAGAAAGTTCTGATTCTCTACCAGCTGTAACAACCTATCGTATTTATGAAGGTCAAAATACAGTAGATCGTTTAATTGATATAAAAGATGTAGACCAATCCTTGTTCCAATTGCTACAAGCAGAAAAAATTACTCGTCGTGAAGCTCAATTAATGCACAATTCTTTTGCTACATTGATTGAAAATACGGATATTGAACATCGTAATGATGCAATTCGTGAGCTATACGCAACAATGGTGGATACACTACGGAAGGAGTGATGATCAGTGATATGTGATCATTGCCATAAAAATGAAGCTACCATCCATATGACAAATATTGTAAATAATCAGAAGACGGAACAACATTTGTGTAATACTTGTGCTACAGCACTACAGCAAGAAGGAAAATTATCTCCCTATAGTTCTTTTATGAATGATATGTGGGATGATAGCTTTTTTACCAATGATTTCTTTAAAAATATGGTCTATCCTGATAATTTATTAAAATCTCATCAATCTAAACGTTGTCCTCAATGTGGCATTACCTATGATGAGTTTAATCGGGTAGGCAAGTTTGGTTGTGATAGATGTTATGAAACCTTTGCTAGTGAAATAAAACCGTTATTACAACGTTTACAAGGTAGTTCTGAATATGAGGGAACTGTTCCAAGTCATGGTCATAATGTATTTAAAGCAAAGTATGAACTAAAGAGGTTGCGTCATCAACTGGATTCAGCAATTCAAACTGAGAACTTTGAGGATGCAGCTATCTTAAGAGATAAAATAAAAGAATTAGAAGCCATCATTGGTGGCGATAAAGAATAGGAGGTTCTTATTATGTTAGATACTATATTAGCTTCTCCTTTAAGCCCATGGCTACAACTCGATACGGATGCAACGGATCATATTGTCATTTCTAGTCGTATTCGATTGGCTAGGAACTTTGATGGTATATTGTTTACAAATCGTAATGACCTGTCATCTTTAGAAAAAGTAAATACTATTTCTAGAGGCTTGCTTCAACCTTTAAAAGAAGCAGATGGACATCAATACTCCAATATCAATCTTGAGCAATTAAGTGAGCGTGAACGCGCCATATTAGTTGAAAAACATTTGATGAGTCCTGCCTTAGAGGAGAAGCTCCCATATCGCAATTTAGTAGTATCTGATGATGCATCTATCGTGATTATGGTGAATGAAGAAGATCACTTGCGGATACAATCTATGGCTTCTGGATTGCGATTACATGAATCTTATGAACATGCGCTAACAATCGATAAGGCTATAGAAGCAAAATATCCGTATGCTTTTGATGAGCGTTTTGGTTATTTAACAGCTTGTCCTACAAATGTAGGCACAGGTTTACGAGCATCTGTAATGCTACATTTACCAGCATTGACCATATCTGGACGCATTACACGCCTTATTCGTAGCATTATCCAATTGGGCTACTCTGTACGTGGATTATATGGGGAAGGTTCCGAAGCTTTAGGGAACATATATCAAATCTCAAATCAACGTACTATGGGGGTCAGTGAAGAGGATACTATCGAGCAATTGACGAAGATTGTAGAAGGCATTATTGCGGAGGAGCGGAAATCTAGACAGTCCTTATTACATAATGATAAAGAAGGTTTAGAAGATGTACTTTGGCGCTCTTATGGCGTTTTACAATATGCTCGCCGTGTAAATGGCAAAGAGGCATTAACAAAGCTTAGTAATATCCAATTAGGCGTTGATTTAGAGATTTTACCTCCATGGGGCAAGGATTCATTTAATGAGCTGATTGCCATAACTAGACCTAATTTCCTTTCAAAATATGCAAGGAATGAAAATCTAACTGACATCGAGCGTGATAGCTATAGGGCGAAGGTAATTCGTCAAAAGCTTTCACATTAATATAAATTTGTTTGTTTAGTTAATAGCTATTCCAATGGTATAGTCTACCATTGTTTACATATATTTGAAGAGAAATAATTACAATTTACATAGATAGATGAGGTGATATTATGATGCAACGATTTACAGATGATGCACAGCGTGTTCTTTCCTTTGCTCAAGAGGCAGCATTGGAATTGGGACATGACTATGTAGGCACTGAACACGTACTCATCGGCCTTACAAAGGTTAAAAATGGTGTTGCTGCAAAGGCTTTAGAAGAGCTTGGTATCGTTACAGAAGATATTTTTGAAGCTGTAGAAGAACAAGTGGGGCGCGGTAATAAAAAAGTAACATCCATATATATGACCCCTCGCGTTAAGCATGTACTTGAGCTAGCTGTTCAAATAGCTAATCGTATGAAGCATAATTATGTTGGCACTGAGCATATTCTCTTAGGATTACTGAGCGACGGTGGTGGTGTTGCGGTTGGTATTTTACGGGTTATGAATATTCGTACCGATGATATAGTAGAAGCGATTCGTCATATTCTTGGCTCTAGTACAAATGGTGATCATAGTGGTCAAGATAGCTCCAATAATAATAGCGATTTAGGTGATTTAGCTGATTTCGGTACGGACTTAAATGAGTCGGCAAAACAAGGTAAAATTGATCCTGTTATTGGCCGTGATACAGAAATTCAACGTATTATCCAAATTCTTAGCCGTAGAACTAAAAATAATCCAGTTCTTATTGGTGAGCCTGGTGTAGGTAAGACAGCTATTGCTGAAGGCTTAGCGCAACATATTGTCAACGGCAATGTACCAGAGATTTTACGCAATAAGCGTATTATTTCCCTTAGCATTAGCTCCATGTTAGCTGGTGCAAAATATCGTGGAGAATTTGAAGAGCGTTTGAAAAAAGCAATCGATGAAGTGCAAAAACATGATGATATGATTATCTTCATTGATGAAATTCACACATTAGTTGGAGCAGGTGCCACTGAAGGCGCTATGGATGCGGCAAATATCTTGAAACCAGCCTTGGCACGCGGTGAATTCCAAGTTATTGGCGCTACCACACTTGATGAATATAAAAAGCATATTGAAAAAGATTCTGCTTTAGAGCGTCGTTTTCAACCCGTTCAAGTAGGTGAGCCTAATGAAGAGGATGCTCTTGAAATCTTGAAAGGCTTACGAGATCGTTATGAAGCGTTCCATAAGGCTAAAATTACAGATGAAGCATTAAAAGCTGCTGTTACTTTATCTAGTAGATATATTACAGATCGATTTTTGCCTGATAAAGCTATTGATGTGGTTGATGAGGCTGCATCTAAGGTCCGTATGAAGGTATTTTCGGCGGCACCAGATGTTAAAGCTTTAGAAGACAGACTCAATACGGTTAAGAAGGAAAAAGAAGCGGCTGTCACATCACAAGATTTTGAAAAGGCAGCTAAGCTTCGAGATGAAGAGCAAGCTCTAGTTAAAGAAATCGATGATAAAAAATCCGTAGCTAAAGAAGCAAGTGATCAAAAACTAATAGTTACAGAAGAAGATATTGCAGCAGTAGTAGCTCAGTGGACGGGGATTCCTGTGGCCAAAATTGGAGAAGAAGAATCAGAAACCTTACTTCATTTAGAAGATGAGTTACATAAACGTGTCATCGGTCAAGATGATGCTGTTACAGCTGTAGCGAAAGCTGTGCGCCGTGCAAGGGCTGGATTAAAGGATCCAAAACGTCCTATTGGTTCATTCCTATTCCTTGGACCAACAGGGGTTGGTAAAACTGAATTAGCAAGAGCTCTTGCATCCTCCTTGTTCGGCGATGAATCTGCTATGATTCGACTTGATATGTCTGAATATATGGAAAAGCATACTGTTTCTCGTCTAGTTGGAGCACCTCCTGGATATGTAGGATATGAAGAGGGAGGTCAACTCACTGATGTAGTACGTCGTAAACCATATAGCGTTATTTTGCTGGATGAAGTAGAAAAGGCTCATGCAGATTTCTTTAATATCCTATTACAAGTACTTGATGATGGCCGACTTACAGATAGTCAAGGTAGAACCGTAGACTTTAGAAATACGGTTATCATCATGACTAGTAACTTAGGTGCTAAAGCATTACATAAGAACTCTACAGAACTAGGATTCTTGGCACCGAAAAAAGTAGAATCTCATGCACAAAATACTAAAGGCATAGATTTTAAGGAGGCTAAGAAGTCTGTTATGGATGCTGTAAAACGTCATTTCAGGCCAGAGTTTTTAAATCGTATTGATGAGATGATTGTATTCCATCCATTAACTGAAGAGGACTTAACAAAGATTGTAACTATTTTGATGAGTGATGTAATAAAACGTCTTGGAGAACGTGATTTACAATTAGAAATTACACCTGAGGCTATGAAATTGCTCGTTAAAGAAGGTTCCGATTTTACTATGGGTGCTCGTCCTTTAAAACGCGCTATTCAACGCTTAATTGAGGACCCCGTATCTGATCTCATTTTGAAAGGAGAGGCGATAGCAGGCAAGACTATTAAAGCAGATGCAAAGGATAACGATATTGTTGTAACGGTTTAATATAAATACAAAATATATAGTTAATGACTACCTTTCATATAAATTATATGGCTTAAATGGTATACTATAAAATAGTGATAGTTAACCATGTAGTAAAATTATGCATAAAAGGTCATGAATGGTTATCATTCATGACCTTTTTTATCTTATATAAAAGTTTTGAGGTATTATGGCAAAAGCAAAATCAGTATTCTTCTGTCAGAATTGTGGGGCTGAGTCATCTAAGTGGATGGGACGTTGTCCACAATGTGGCGAATGGAATACATTAGTTGAAGAGATTATCAAAGAAACTAAACATAGCCGCACACCTTCACGAGGTGTAGGAAACCAAACAACAAAACCAACTGCTTTACCAGACATTGAAATTTCCTCCATTGCGCGTGTATCTACAACCTTTGGTGAAATTGACCGCGTATTAGGTGGCGGTATAGTACCTGGTGCATTAATGCTCTTAGGTGGTGATCCAGGTATTGGTAAATCTACGTTGCTATTACAAGTTTCTCAAAAGGTAGCCGATACGGTAGGTACTGTTCTATATGCATCTGGTGAAGAGTCTCAGTTACAGCTTAAGCTTCGAGCAGAGCGACTTCATATCAATAGTGAGCGACTACAAGTTATTGCTGATACAGATTTAGATCATATTTTAGAACAAGCTGATGCAATGACGCCTTCTTTGTTAGTTATCGACTCCATTCAAACCATGTATACTGGTGATATTGATGCTGCTCCAGGCAGTGTTAGCCAAGTGCGAGAATGTACATCTCGACTTCTTCGATTCTGTAAAGAACGCAATATTCCAACGGTCATCATTGGACATGTTACTAAGGAGGGAAATATTGCGGGCCCGCGTATGTTAGAGCATATGGTGGATGTAGTACTTTATTTCGAAGGTGAGCGGTCTTATCAATTCCGTATTTTGCGCTCTATTAAGAATCGTTTTGGCTCTACATCTGAAACAGGTATCTTTGCCATGGTTGAGGAAGGATTACAAGAGTTATCTAATCCATCAGCTTCCTTATTGGCAGAACGATCTGATGAGGAAAGTGGCAGTGCCGTTATGATTTATCTTGAAGGGGTTCGTCCTATTCTTGTAGAGGTACAAAGCCTTGTAGTTACTACTGCTTTTGGTATGCCGCGACGTACTGCCATAGGTTATGATTTAAATCGTCTTATTGTATTGTTAGCAGTACTAGAAAAACGATGTGGCTTTACATTGGGCAATAAAGATGTATATGTTAATGTTATAGGTGGTCTTAAGGTTAATGAGCCAGCATGTGATTTATCTATGGCTGTTGCTATCGTATCTAATCTAAAGAATCGCATCGTTCCTACCGATATGGTCATTTTAGGTGAAGTAGGACTGACTGGTAATGTTCGTAGTATTCCACGTATTGAGCAGCGTATTAATGAAGCAAAGAAGTTAGGCTTTAAAAAATTTATTATTCCTGAAGGCAATTATAAGCAAATCAAGGATAATGATAGTTCTATCAAGATTAGAGGCATTAAATCTATTCAAGAGGCAATGCAACTGGTATTTTCTTAATTAGGAGGTGATTTGATGATTTATCGGATATTGCGCTATGTAATAGCCATTCTTGTGGGCACAGCGGCTTATGTTGGAATGGATAGCTTAGCACCTATTATCGACCCATATTTGGTCTCTCAATTTGAGTCCTTTGGGGATATGTCATTGACCATTGCACGTATTTCAGTATTAATTCTTGGTACTTTAATAGGCATTATTATTGGTTATTTAATTTCTTCATTCATTTTAAAACAAGGTTTAGTGATTGCTAAACGATTAGAACGTATTCTCACTCATATTCCAAATCAAGAATTGATTGCAGGCACCATCGGTTTATTATTCGGTCTTATTATTGCAAATTTAATTGGTGTTGCATTCAATCAAGTACCTATTATAGGACCTTACATTCCTATCATATTGAGTGCTATCTTTGGATATAGTGGCCTTAAGATCATGGCTCGTAAAGGCCCTGAAATGTACAATAATTATGTACAACAATGGGGCGGAGATGGAAGTAAAAAAACAAGTCGTTTTAAAATGTTCTCTACTCATAAATCTGATAAATCTACGAGCACTCCAAAACTATTAGATACTTCTGTTATCATTGATGGACGTATTAAGGAACTATGTAATACAGGTTTTATTGAAGGCCCTCTCATGGTTCCACTCTTTGTATTGAATGAGTTACAAATTATTTCTGACTCTGCAGATTCTACAAAGCGCAATCGTGGTCGCCGTGGTCTCGATATTTTGAAAGAGATGCAAGATGCTAATAAGGTAGCCATTGAAGTGGTAGAAGACGACTATGATGATCTTACAGAAGTTGACTCTAAATTAATGCGCCTTGCTTTAGATAAACAATGGAAGTTGATGACTAACGATTTCAACTTAAATAAGGTTGCTCGTGTACAAGGCATTGAAGTGCTTAATCTTAATGAGCTAGCTAATGTACTTAAACCAGCCCTCATTGCAGGCGAATGGATTCGCGTGCAAATTATGAAAGAAGGTAAGGAGGTACATCAAGGTGTTGCTTATCTCGACGATGGTACCATGATTGTTGTTGAAGATGGTAAACCTTATGTAGGTCAAACCGTAGAGGTTATGGTTACATCTATCTTACAAACTAGTGCAGGTCGTATGATCTTTGCTCGTGTAGATGGAGGACAAAATGGACAAGGTAATTAGTTGTGTTGTTCTCGCCGCTGGTGCAGGGCGTCGTATGGGGCATAAAGAAAACAAGATATTTATTCCTTTAGGTCGATTCTCTATCATTCAGCGCACACTACAAAATGTAGCAAATATTGAAGGTTTGAATGAGATTATTCTTGTTGTAGCCGATGGTGAACAAGAGTATATGACAAAACATATACAAGAGTTAGATTTGTCTGTTCCCGTACACATCGTACTTGGTGGAAAAGAGCGTCAAGATTCTGTAGCTTGTGGCCTTAAGGCTGTATCAGAAGAAACCAATATTGTTCTTGTTCATGATGGGGCACGACCTTTGGCTGCTACTAAGATGTTTATCGATGTAGCTGAGGCGGCTAATACCTATGGTGCAGCTACCGTAGGTGTTCCTGCTACAGACACTATTAAACGGGTTGATATGGATCATAATGTTTTGGAAACCTTACAACGTAGTGAGTTATATCAAATTCAAACCCCTCAAGGCTTTCAAAAAGAATTATTTGTAGAGGCTCATCAAGCAGCTTATGAAACAAAGTATCTTGGCACAGATGATGTATCTTTAGTAGAGTATGTAGGTAAGCCTGTACATATAGTTGAAGGAGACTATTGTAATATAAAGGTAACAACACCAAATGATATTGCAGTAGCTAAGCGATATTTAGGAATTGAGGATACACGTATGCGCGTTGGATTTGGTTATGATATTCATCAATTAAAAGCAGGTCGCCCTTGTATTCTTGGCGGTGTTCGTATTGAATCTGAACTCGGTCCTGATGGTCATTCCGATGCGGATGTGCTCATTCATGCATTGATGGATGCCATGTTAGGTGCTGCAGGTCTACGAGATATTGGATATTATTTCCCGCCTGAAGATGACCAATATAAAGGGATTTCTAGCATGCTTTTACTAGAAAAGGTTAATTCCTTATTGAAAGAACGTGGGTTACAAGCCTATAATATAGATATTATGGTTATTTCGGAGACACCTAAATTAAAGCCGCACATCGATACGATGAAGGCGAATTTACAATCTGTTTTAGAAATACCATTAGAACGTATTAGTATTAAAGCGACAACGAATGAAATGCTAGGTGCTATTGGGCGCCGCGAAGGTATTGCTGCACAAGCTGTCGTTTCTGTATATGAAGGAGAGGTATAATCATGAGTTCCATGAAAGTTCGTTTTGCTCCAAGCCCTACGGGTCCATTCCACATTGGTGGTGCTCGTTCTGCTTTATTTAACTGGCTATTAGCACGTAAGGAAAAAGGCACATTTGTATTGCGCATTGAAGATACAGATTTGGCTCGCTCCACACGTGAAAGTGAAGAAAATATCAAAGCTTCCTTACAATGGCTTGGCATGAACTGGGATGAAGGTATTGATGTAGGCGGCGACAATGGCCCTTACCGTCAAACAGAACGTCTCGATTTATATAAAGAAGTAACACAACGCTTATTAGACGAAGGCAAAGCGTATGAGTGCTACTGCACACCAGAAGAATTAGATGCTGTTCGTCAAGAACAAATGGATCGTGGCGAAACACCTAAATATAACGGTCATTGCCACCATTTAGACGAAGAAACTAAGGCTAAATATATTGCAGAAGGTCGTAAACCAACAATTCGTTTACGCGTTCCTTTGAATAAAACATATGCTTTTGATGATATGGTACGCGGTCATGTATCCTTTGAATCCAACGGTGTAGGTGACTTCGTTATCGTTAAATCCGACGGTATTCCTGTATATAACTTTGCGGTAGTAATGGACGATCATATGATGGGCATTACTCACGTTATTCGTGCAGAGGAACATTTATCTAACACACCACGTCAAATGGCTATTTATGAAGCGTTGGGTTGGGAAGTACCTAAGTTTGGTCACATTTCCTTGATTCTTGGTAAAGATTACAAGAAAATGTCCAAACGTCATGGTGCTACTTCTGTTGAACAATACAAACAATTAGGCTATTTGCCAGAAGCACTTGTAAACTTCTTAGCGCTTTTAGGTTGGGCTCCAGAAGGGGAAGAAGAGTTCTTTACACAAGATGAATTGATTCAAGCCTTCTCCATGGATCGCGTAGCGAAGAACCCTGCTGTATTCGACATCGATAAATTGAACCATATTAACTTCCACTACATGAAAAACTTGAGTGATGAAGAATTATTCCATCTTTGCTTGCCTCATTTGAAAGAGGTTGGTTTGGCTCCAGATAGTTTAAATCAAGCGGATATTGATTGGTTGACATTGCTATGCTCCACATTCCGCGATCATATTAGCTATGGTGCGCAAATTAAAGATCATGTAGGCATGTTCATGGGCGAAACAGTATTCCTTGAAGAAGGTCATGAAGAGGAATTGCGTGCTGTATTGAATGAAGAAACAGCACCAACAGTTCTTGGTGCATTCCGTAATGCATTGGCAGAACTTGATGAAATTACACCTGACGTTGTAAAAGCAACGATTAAAGCTGTTATGAAAGAAACTGCTTTGAAAGGTAAATTCGTATTCATGCCAATCCGCGTGGCTTTAACAGGTCAAATGCATGGTCCAGATTTGAATAATATCGTTACATTGCTTGGTAAAGAAAAATGCTTACATCGCTTAGACAATGTTAGCGCTTTAACAAAATAGTAATAGAAGCTAATGTAAAAGCTCTCATAGCTGAGGTTATGAGAGCTTTTTTATGTATATTGAGATTATCCTATAGAAATGCTATAATAATCGGCGTCTTTTATTTTTATTTATTATGAAAGTGAGTGCTTTTATGAGTATTATTCGTTCTCTTAATCACTTATTCAATAGCTATCTTTCATGGATCGTGCTATTGATGGCAGTGTTAGCGTATTTATTACCAACTGTATTTTCTTGGATGACGCCGTACATTGCGTACATGCTTCAATTTGTTATGTTTGCCATGGGGTTAACATTAACGGCTCAAGTTTTCCTTGATGTATTTAAGCAACCAATGAAGGTTATTCTTGTATCTGTTATTCAATTCTTATGGATGCCATTGGCAGGTTTCTTGGTAGCCATTATTTTCAATTTCCCTCCGGAAATTGGTATCGGCTTCATCCTGTTAGGTGCATGTCCTGGTGGTACAGCTTCTAATGTTATGACTTTCCTTGCTAATGGTAATGTTCCTTTATCTGTATCTGCAACGACTGTTTCTACATTATTGGCTCCAGTATTAACACCTTTATTCGTTGTACTCTATGCAGGTGCTACATCTTCCATTGAAATTCAATTTATGCCGATGTTTATTTCCATCGTAAAAATCGTATTGGTACCAATTATCTTAGGTATCGTATTGAATTACTTCATCGGTTCTAAGATTGAACCTATTAAAGATGTTTGTCCTACAATTGCGGCTATTGCAGTATTGCTTATTTTAGCAGCTGTAACTGCAGTAAACCAAAAACAAATTGCTGAAACTGGTTTCATTATCTTCGTAGCTTGCTTGGTACAAAATGTGAGTGGTTACGTAGTAACCTACTTCATTTGTAAGGCCCTTAGTATCGATATTTCTTCCCGTCGTGCCATGCAAATTGAAGTGGCAATGCAAAACTCTGCGTTATCCGTATCTTTAGCGCTTAAACACTTTACACCTCAAGCAGCAGTAGCGGGTGCAGTGTTCTCTATCATCCATAACTTTACAGGCTCTATCTTTGCAGGTATTTGCCGTAAACATGATGATCAAGAAAAATTAGAAAATGCTTAATAGGTAATACTTCGTCCTCATCTTTCAAATTATATAGTCGAAATACGCATGTATCATAGGCTAGCAGGATATGTTGAAAGGTGAGGATTTTCTTGTTCTCATTGACATTCTATAGGATAATTGATACAATATTTACATATCTGAATATAGATGATTACTAATAGCTAAGACTGAAAGAAGTACTCTACAACTAACTTTTTAGCGAGAACCGATGGTGGGAGGGTTCAAGGATAGGTAGACGAAATGCATTCATGAGCTGACACTCCGATTATAGGTAGGTTTGTCCGGTGACGCGCCGTTATGCGATGAGTGGGTACTATATTGGTGCCTAACAGAGTGGAACCGCGGACCATCGTCTCTGTATGAGATGAGGGGTCTTTTTTATTTTACGAATATGGAGGCATCGGTAACGATGAGAGAAATTACAGTTTATAATACTATGACGCGCCAAAAAGAGGTGTTCAATCCTGTAACACCAGGTGAGGCAAAGATGTATGTATGTGGTGTTACACCATATAATCATCCTCATATTGGCAATGCACGTCCATTCGTAACATGGGACGTAATTCGTCGCTACATGAAACATGTAGGCTATAAAGTAACATATGTACAAAACTTTACTGATGTAGATGATAAGATCATCAATACATCTAATGGTGAAGGTGTATCTTGGGATACTATTGCAAACCGTTATATTGATAGCTATTTTGAAGTAATGGATGCACTTGGTGTACAACGTGCTGATATTTATCCTCGTGTATCTACACATATCGAAGATATTATTGCTATGATTTCTACATTGATTGAAAAAGGCTATGCCTATGAACTCGATGGCGATGTATATTATAGCGTTGATAAATTTGAACATTATGGTGAATTATCTGGCCGTACATTAGATGATATGGAAGCAGGTGCTCGTATCGAAGTTGATGGCCGTAAGAAAAATCCTATGGACTTTGCATTATGGAAAGCTGCAAAACCAGGTGAACCATATTGGGAAAGCCCTTGGGGGAATGGTCGTCCAGGCTGGCATATTGAATGTTCTGCGATGAGCCAAAAATATTTAGGCACAGAATTTGACTTCCATGGTGGCGGTAGTGATTTGATCTTCCCACATCATGAAAACGAAATTGCTCAATCTGAAGGTTGTTCTGGTCAACATCCATCTGTACGCTATTGGTTACACAATGGTTTCATTACCATTAATTCTGAAAAAATGTCTAAATCCTTGAATAACTTCTTCTTGGTAAAAGATATTTTGGAACAATATAGCCCAGATGCATTACGCTATTTCTTGTTGAGTACGCATTATCGTAGTCCATTAGATTTCTCTGATGAACGTTTAGAAGAAGCAAATAAATCCTTAGAACGTTTAAGCACTGCTATTGAAAATCTATTGTACCTTGAAAAATGTGAACCAGGTCCATGTGATGAAGCACAACGCTTATTAGAAAAAGCTAAAGAATATGAAGAAGAATTCGAAGCAGCTATGAGCGATGACTTCAATACTGCGTTAGCTACATCTAGCATGTTCGGTCTTGCAAAAGAAATCAACATCTATTACCAAGCTGTGACAGGACGTGAAGGTGTTGTTTGCCAAGAAGCAATTACTGAAGTAAAACGTATCTTCAAATTCATGACAGAAGTAATTGGTATTCTTGAAAAAGCATGGGAAGGTAACACAGGTGCTAACGCTGCTGAATACGAAGAATTAATGCAAGTTATCTTGTCTGTACGTCAAGCGTGCCGCGAACAAAAACAATGGGCATTAGCTGATTGCATCCGCGATCGTTTGGCTGAAATCGGTATTACCATTGAGGATTCCCCTCAAGGTGCACGGTGGAAAAAACGTGAAGTTTAAACAATTTCAATTCTTAAAGAATGAAGCGATAAAAAAGTTGACGGCTCTTGAACAAGAGCCGCTTCGTTTGCGTAAACGAACTATAGAGGAGTGCCTTAGTGCTGATGCAGTTATGCTTGCCTATATTGGCGATGCAGTATACTCCATGTATGTCCGTGAACGAGTGGTACAAATGAATATATCCAAAGTACAAGTGTTACACACTATTGTTACAGAGTTTATTTGTGCAAAATCACAAGCGAGGGTATTGCTTGAAATAGAGGATACTTTCACAGAACAAGAACAAGCTATTGCACGACGTGCTAGAAATAGTAATGTAAATGTACCAAAAAGTAGTTCTGTTCAAGAATATCGCAGTAGTACAGCCTTTGAAGCAGTACTCGGATTTCTTTATGAAACGCGTCAAGAAGAGCGATTACAAGATGTTATGAAGCAAGCCTTTTCAATAACTCTACGAGGTATGTAGTATGGATAATTATATTGTAGGTCGCAATGCGGTAAAAGAGGCCCTTAAAAGTGGTCGTTCCATCCAGCGCATTATGGTCAGTGAAGATAAGGTAAAAACAGGTCTAGCTGATATTGTTGGTCTTGCTAAATCTCAAGGCATTGAAGTGCGTCCAACGCCTATCAAACAAATGAATAAATATGATTTAGAGGTGCCACATCAAGGTGTTATTGCCCTTGTTTCTGCTGTTCAATTTAAAGAACTAGGTGAAGTGCTGCAAGAGACGAATCATGAGGTACCTTTGCTTATCCTAACAGATGGTGTTGAGGATCCGCATAACATGGGCGCAATTATCCGTACTGCGGAATGTGTAGGGGCTACGGCCGTTCTCATTCCTAAGCGTCACAATGCACCTATTAATGCTACTGTAGCTAAAACATCGGCAGGTGCCATTGAGCAAATTCCACTTGTACAGGTTGGGAATGTAGCTCAAACTATTAAACAACTTCAAAAACAAGGTTTCTGGGTTATGGGCGCTCATATGGAAGGCGATCGTACCCTTTATGAGGCGGATATGACAATTCCTACGGTTATCGTCATTGGTAACGAAGGAAAGGGGATTAGCCGCGTTGTGAAAGAGGCTTGTGATTTCCTCGTTACTATTCCTATGTATGGCAATTTAAATTCTTTAAATGCATCTGTGGCGGCAGCAGTTCTTATGTATGAGGCTGTACGTCAACGACAAGCGAAATAATTATGCTAAAAGATATCTTAATTGTAGATGGTTATAATGTGATATTCGCCTGGACTCATCTAAAGAAACTCGCCAATGAGTCATTAGAACATGCTCGTATGGAGCTTAGAGATGGGTTGTTGAATTACGGAAAATTCAAGGGATATGAAGTTATCCTTGTATTTGATGGTAAATATACAAAATCTGGAGGCTCTGTAGAGGCTATTACGAGTGGATTTCTAGAAGTGTATACTGAGGATGGAGAAACGGCGGATTCCTTTATTGAACGAGAGGTATTTTTGCGGAAAGGCAAATATACCAATGTATATGTTGTAACCTCTGATGGAGCTGAACAAAATCAAATTCTCGGTTCTGGTGGACTACGTATTCCAGCTCGAGAATTGCAAAATATGATACGCATGGCTAAGGAAGAGGAACGACTACAATACGCTCATGAACATAGACGAGATCAATTTAGTTTACGACGTAATGAAGTAGGAGGTTTATTATCTCCTGAAGTAGCTGAAAAGCTAGAGAAGTTACGCCGTGGCCATTGATAGTTGAAAATCACATATACTTCCAGTATAATAAATATATTGGTTTTTCTGCTCAATTGTAAGGAGGAGCATATGAACAGCATTCATACACGCAAGTCCGATTACAATTTCAAAGAAATGACTGATGAGCAAGTTGTGGTCATAGCTCAAGAAGAGCAAAATGAGTTTGCAATCGATTATATTGTTAATAAATATAAAAACTTTGTTCGTGCAAAGGCGCGCTCTTACTTTTTGGTAGGCGCTGATCGTGAGGATATCATTCAAGAAGGGATGATTGGCTTATATAAGGCTACGCGAGACTTTAAACATGATAAATTGGCGTCCTTTAGAGCTTTTGCAGAGCTTTGTATAACTAGACAAATTATTACGGCTATTAAGTCGGCTACTAGACAAAAACATGCGCCTTTAAATTCTTATGTATCGTTAAATAAACCAGTATATACAGAGGAATCAGAGCGTACGTTGATCGAGATGCTATCCTCAGCAAAGGTTACTAATCCTGAGGATCTTATTATCAGTCAAGAGGAATTGGATGATATTGAGCGCAATATTGGTCATATTTTAAGTGAACTCGAGTGGGAGGTCTTGGAAGGATACCTAGATGGACGTTCTTACCAAGAAATGGCTGAGGTCACAGATCGCAGTGTCAAATCTATAGACAATGCGTTACAAAGGGTTAAACGTAAATTAGAGAAGTATTTAGAAAATCGGGTTTTGGATTCCCCCAGAGCCACACAGGAAGGATGACAGTCGTGACAAATTTCTTAATGATTGTAGAAGTTATCGTATCTATCTTATTAATCGTAGTAGTGGTTGCACAGAATAGCAAAAACGCAGGCATGGGTGGTGCTGTTTCTGGTGCGGCAGACTCTTCTTTTGGTGGTAAGCAACGCGGTTTAGACGCTTTCTTATCTAAATGTACGATTATATTGGGGATTATCTTTGCTGTGTTGAGCTTAGTATTAGGGGCAATGATTAATCAATTCTAATGATGAAAGCCTGCTTTGCAGGCTTTTTCTTTTTACCATATGAGGAGGTGAAAATTTGAAGAAGAAAGTCTTAGATTTTTATAAATCTATACAACCACATGCATATCATATTGAAGATGCTGCCATGGATAATCACATCCGAGGCGGCAAGGACCTTGAGATGTTTATTCGTTCCGCAAAAATGCTTACTCGAGAAGGGGTATTAACATCCTCTCGACCCGATGTATATCAATATGCAGAACAAGAACATGAAGAATATGAAGGTATTTATAAGGGCTATCGTAAGTCCTTTGGCTTTGTGATTATGCCTGAAGATGAAGATATATATGTAGCAGAACAAAATAAAGGTACTGCTATGCATAATGACAAGGTTCGAGTTCGCGTTATACCTTCCAACTATACAAAGCATAAACGAGAAGGTATTATCGTTGATGTTATTGAACGTGCCAATGAAACTGTGGTAGGTACTTATGACCGACAACAACACTTTGGCTTTGTTATCCCTGATGATGAACGGATAGGAACCGATATCTTCGTAGACTTAAAAAATACATTAGATGCTCGTAGTGGCGCAAAGGTACTAGTCAAAATTACAAAATGGCCTGAAGGCGATAAGAAGCCAGAAGGTATTATTACGGAAATTCTTGGCTATAAAGGCGATATAGGACTAGATATTAATTGCATCATGGCGAATCATAAGATTCCATTTAATTTTCCAGACGATGTCATTAAAGCTAGCAAAAAAATTGACACCGTCATTCATGACGATCCTGCTCGTTGGGACCTTCGTGATATACAAATGGTTACCATTGATGGGGAAGATGCAAAGGATTTAGACGATGCTGTGAGTGGACGTAAATTACCAAATGGTAATTATGAATTAGGCGTACATATTGCAGATGTTAGTCATTATGTAACATCTGGGCAACCTATTGATAATGAGGCTTATAAACGTGGTACATCTGTATATTTAGTTGACAGAGTAGTACCGATGCTACCTGAGGTTTTATCTAATGGCATTTGTAGTTTAAATGCTCATGAAGATCGTTACGCTATGACGTGTATGATGGAAATTGATCATACTGGTAAGGTTGTGAATTATCGTATACGACCTTCTATTATTCACGTAGGTCGTCGTTGCAGCTATAAAGAGGTATATAAGGCCTTAGAGGAAAATATTATTCCTGATGATTTACAAGATTTTATGCCAATGCTTCGAGATTTGGCAGAAATCTCTAAAATCCTTAACACAATGCGTCGCCGTAGAGGTGCATTAGACTTTGATTTTCCTGAGTACAAGGTATTACTTGATCATGATGGTACACCGTTGCGCATCGTAAAACGAGATCGTACCATGGCGGAACGACTTATTGAAGAATGTATGCTCATTGCCAATGAAACAGTGGCTACACATTTAGAGCATACACACCGTACATCGGTATATCGTATTCATGAGATCCCTAGTGAGGAAAAACTAGATTTATTCCAAAAGGTGCTTAATTATTTAGGTCAAAACCTAGTTCTCAGTACTGATGGTGTAACACCACGAGACTTCCAAAAGATCTTAGATGTAGTAAAAGGGAAAGATATTGAGCAAGTGGCTCAAATTATGACCTTGCGTTCTATGCAACAGGCGAAATATAGCATCAACAATGTGGGGCACTTTGGCTTGGCATCTACATGTTACACCCATTTCACATCTCCTATTAGACGATATCCAGACTTAATGGTTCATCGCCTTTTAAAAGCGGATATGCATTGGAAAAATGGCTATTCTAAACGCGATGTAGAGGAAGCATTCTTAGCGGGAGCTGTTGAACATTCTTCTATGCAAGAACAAGTTGCTACAGAGTCTGAACGAGATACAGTAGATCTTAAGAAGACACAATATATGGTCCCATTTGTAGGGGAAGTCTTTGAAGGAACGATTTCTAGCATTACATCCTTTGGGATGTTTGTAGAATTAGAAAATGGTATCGATGGTCTTGTGCATATGAGCATGATGAACGATGATTACTATTTCTTTGATGAAGAACATTTTGTGCTTGTAGGCAAGAGAACGGGCAAAACCTATCACTTAGGTGAAAAGGTAACTGTTACATTAGTAAAAGCCGATGTAGAAAAGAAACAAATTGATTTTGTACTAGGTGAAGTAAATAACTTAATGGCGATCCAAGAGCAATTGCGCAGTGGTTCTGATTATGCAACTAGTCGCGATGGTTTTGGTGGTCGTAAAGGGCGTAAATCTTGGGGCAAATCTAGTAAAAAATCTTCCCGATGTGATAGCAGTAAATCTGGCCATTCTAGATACGATACTTTCAGTAAAAAATCTAGTAAAGGTAAATCAAGTCGTAAGAAGTCTAATAAAACATCGAAGCGCAATCAATCTAAGAAATCTAAAAATAAACGTAAACGATAGAGGTATATATGGCAAAACAATCTAGTCCATCTCTTATTGCTGATAATCGTAAGGCGCGTCATGATTTTAATATTCATGAAACCTATGAAGCCGGTATTGCTTTGACCGGCACAGAAATTAAATCCATACGTCAAGGTAAGTTGAATCTAAAGGATAGCTTTTGTCGTATTGATAAAGGTGAGCTCTTATTGTATGGTGTTCACATAAGTCCGTACGAACAAGGTAATCGCTTTAATCATGAGCCTGAACGAACTCGCAAATTATTGATGCATAAATCTGAAATCAATAAATTGCATGCTCAAGTTAAGGAGAAGGGTTTCTCTTTAGTGCCGCTTAACTTCCATTTTAGCCATGGTTATGTAAAGGTAACTGTTGGTCTTGTGACCGGTAAAAAGTTATATGATAAGCGGCAAGATATGGCAGAGCGCGATGCTAAGCGAGATATTGCTAAGAGACTTAAAGAACAACAAAAATATTAAAATAAAAAGATCGAGTCATAATGGCTCGATTTTTTTGTGATATTTGTCAACTTATTTTGTATTTTTAGTTGATAAATATGTATATTGAAATTATAATGTAAACAAAGAGCAGTGTTTGTGGTTGACATTTTCTAAGTAGAGGAGAAACATCATGAATCAGAACATCCGGTACATTACAGAGATTGCTATTTTAACGGCTATGATTACTGTGTTAGGTGCTATTAAAATACCTAATGTCATTCCAGGTATAGAATTTCAACTATCAGCCCCGTTAGCGGTAGCTATATGTGCCGTATTCGGATTTAAGAAATATATTATTAGTGGTTGTCTATCGAGTTTAATCGGCTTAGCACTAGGTACCCAAACTATATTAAATGTCATGATTGCTATGCAATTCCGCGTCATTGTAGGGTTAATCCTTTGGATGTGCCATAATCATATGATCGGTATTATGATTTCAGGCCCAATTGCATCCGCCTTAGCACGGCTAACATTGTCAATTTATATTGGTAAGGCCGCATTACCTATGGTTGCATTAGCTGTACCTGGCATGATTTTTACGGTTATTATGGCTCCTGTATTTGTAAAAGTATTCCGTAAAATCCACAGTCAAGCACATCAAAATCATGTAATAAAAGGTAAGGTATCATAATGAGTGAATTATATAGTGTACGTATGCGTGCAGCACAAGGTGGTCCCCATGAAAAAGGGGGCCACCATATTTCTGGGGCAGAACGTATTGTAAAATTAGATGAAGTTGGCGCTATAGCACAATCGTTAGCTGAACGTGCACTGCATCACAGTAAAGGAACTGCTGACTTTATAAATATTACTGTAGATTTAATCCCATCGGAGAAGATTACATATATAGACTGTCTAAAGGTAGAGGAACATAAAACTGGTAGTATTTCTGAATCCCATCAATTGGCGACTGAACTATTAGATGGTCCTGCTATTACTAAGACTGCTGTTCACAAAGCTATTTCTATGTTAAAAAGTTTAGATAGATCCATGCGCGGTGCTATGTTAGTAGATGCTATTTCGGGTGAACGCTTAGATGAAGGAAATCGCGGTGTACGTGTGAGTCACATGGACTCCTTTGACTCTCATGCATTAGGTGACAATGATCATATGAGAGAGGCCTTAGTACTAGCCTCTAAGGTGCAATCTGCTGATGGCGTTGTGGGAGAATTATGCTGGTCTGATGATCCAGATTATACAGTAGGCTATGTGGCATTTAATGGCGTATACCATCGACTTCCCAATATGAAAGAATTAGGATCTAATATAGGGGGACGCGTTTTCTTTGTTCAATCTGATATAGATAGTGAAAGTGTAATTGAGTATTTGGAGAGTGCTCCTGTACTTATTCAACGGAGATAACATGTACGAATTTTTTAAAGAACAATTAGATACAAAGGTACAGAATCATAATCTACGAACCTTAAAAGAATACTGCCCTATAGATGCAGTGCGCGTGAAACGAGATGATAAAGAATATTTGATGATGGCTTCAAATAATTATTTGGGCTTAACTTTTGATTCTCGTGTAATAGAAGGGGCCTTGAAAGGGACTCAACAATATGGAACAGGATCTGGTGGATCGCGCCTCGTATCTGGTACATTTCCATTATTTACAGATCTAGAAAACGAATTAGCAAAATTTAAGAATACTGAAAAAGCCCTTGTATTTAATACAGGTTATATGGCTAATGTGGGGACTATTTCTGCTATAGCTGATAAGAATACTATCATTTTTAGCGATGCTCTAAATCATGCTAGTATTATTGATGGGTGTAGATTGGGTAGAGGAGCAGTAAAGGCATATAGTCATTGTGATGTAGACGAATTAAAGTACTTATTAAAACAAGTAGATTGTAATGCACGAAAGCTGATTGTCACAGATGGTGTATTTAGTATGGATGGGGATATTGCACCGCTTGATAAATTATATGAATTAAGTCGTGACTACAATGCATTGCTCATGGTAGACGATGCACATGCAACTGGCACTATCGGTAATGGTCATGGTACGGCTGCTTATTTTAATTTAGAGAAAGAGATAGATATTCAACTCGGTACATTGAGTAAATCCTTAGGATCTGTTGGTGGTTATGTAGCTGCAAATAGCACTATCATAGATTATCTCGTTAATACGAGTCGTAGCTTTATATTCTCCACCGCATTATCTCCTGCTGATATAGGGGCGGCCCTAGCTGCACTACAGGTTCTTGAGACAGATGCATCTGTTTTAGGGCATTTACAAGAAAATGTAAACTATCTGGCAGACCAATTGACTTCCATGGGAATTGATGCTACTAATGAAACGCCAATTTTCCCTATACTAATCGGAAGTAATGAAGATACCCTTGCAGTATCCGATTATCTATATGAGGCTGGCATTATTGGAACAGCTATTCGTCCGCCTACAGTACCTATTGGTGAAAGCAGAATACGATTGACCGTTACAGCCGCTCATAATAAAGAACAAATAGATTATGTATGTCATACATTGCATAAAGCGATGCAGACAGTAAAGTAAATAAGAATGTTGGTCTAGTGAAGTTTTGGTTGAATTGACAGCACTAATAAATAGGCTTATAATTATTAGACCGACGCACGGGGATGTAAAGGTTTCGACAGGGGTGCGTGTGGTATAGATAGCGAGTCGGCGTTCCATGAGGCCGTTAAACGGTGGGAAAACATTTAAACGCAGAAGAAAATTTTGCATTAGCTGCATAAGCTACGTCCCTCATACTTGTGCCTACCAAGTGTGAATGGACGTCAAACCGTAGGCTGGCTTAATTCAGTTGTTCATATGAATTAGGCGAGACAATATGAACTGGGGTTGTGTAGCTTGTCTGTGAGCGGTAGCAACCTGAGACTTAAATCATAGACTGTGCTCGGAGAAGTCTATATGGCAACACTTCTGGACAGGGGTTCGACTCCCCTCATCTCCACCATATTAAATATATATGCTAGTAGTATAGAATGCTTGATAATAGGTTCTATATTACTAGCATTTTTTGTACACAAAAAATGATGAAAGTCAATAGTTTTTATCATTTTTGTTGTATACAATGAATGTGAATCTATTTAGATTTTATCTAGGTTTTACAAAGGTAGTAGGGTATCGAAAAAATTGACTTTGCCTATAGAATCCTGTAAAATATATAAAGATATTTATGTAATTATGACACATAGATGATTAGTTTCGTGTAAAGGAGTACAGATAATGAAGTTCCGTTATTCCCGTATGTTAGCGGCTCTCGTTGTATCCGCTGTAATGGTTGCTGGATGTGGCAGCAATCAACAGCAAGCAGGCGACGTGAGTGTCAATGCATACAAAATTACTGCCAGTGATGCACAGGTAAACCAAACCTATGCTGGTACTGTCGTTGCAGAAAACTCTGTAGCTGTACATGCTCGTGTAACTGGTTACGTTGTTGAAAAATATGTTAAAGGCGGGGAGCAAGTTGTAGCTGGCCAACCATTATATCGTATCGATTCTCGTCAGTACGAAGCTAGTCTTGCTAATGCAGAAGCGCAAGCTGCTCAAGCTAATGCGACTTACAAAAATGCTGAAGTAGATCTTAATCGTTATGAAACATTGGCGCAACAAGACGCGATTGCGCAACAACGTGTAGATACACAACGTAGTACTACAGAACAAGCTAAAGCAGCATATGAAGCTTACCAAGCATCCGTAAAAATTGCTCAAGATAACTTGGGTGACACAATGGTATATGCACCATATTCTGGTACATTACGTATGGATGATATCGATATGGGCGCATTTGTACAAGCAGGTTCTACAACTTTAGTTACAATTGACTCCATTGATCCTATCTTTGTTGAATTCAGCATGACTGAACAAGAATATCTTGACTTTATGAAAAATCCAACTGGCGATGATTCCAATGGTCCAAATATTCAATTAAAACTTGCAGATGGCGAAACGTATAATCAACCAGGTTCTATTGTTCAAGCCGCAAAAAGTCTTGACCAATCTACTGGTAAGCTTGTGTTGAAAGCTTCCTTCCCAAATCCTGATCATTTGTTATTGCCAAATATGTTTGCTACAGTAATCTCTCCTGGTCAAAAACTTAAAAATGCTATTCTTGTTCCTAGTCGCGCCATTCTTCAAATCATGGATAAAAACTTTATCTATGTTGTAAATGCTGACGGTGTAGTAGAACAAAAAAGCGTTGAAGTTGGTGGTACTAGTGGTAGTGATACAATTATTAAAGCTGGTTTAGCACCTGGGGATACAATCATCGTTGATGGTTTAACTAAGGTTAAAAACGGTGCGAAAGTAAATGCAAAATTACTTTCAAAAGAACAATTAAAAGCTACAAAATAGAAGGGGGCTAGATCGTGTCGAAATTCTTTATTAATCGACCTATCTTTGCCATTGTAATAGCCATTGTTATTACCTTGGTAGGTCTCATTTCTATGATGAACCTTCCGGTAGCTCGATATCCACAAATTTCTCCACCTACAGTTCGTGTTAACACTGCATATACTGGTGCAACGGCTCAAGTTGTAAATGATACGGTAGCCAGTGTTATTGAAACACAAATTGTAGGCGTACAAGATATGGACTATATGACATCTAGTAGCTCTAGTAACGGTAGCTACTCTTTGACTATTCAGTTCAATCAAGGCACAGATGCGGATATGAATACGGTTAATACTCAAAACCGTGTTCAAGCAGCACTTGCTCAATTGCCTGCAGAGGTACAAGCAGTTGGTGTTACAACTACTAAATCCTCTGGTGATATGGCGATGGTATTCTCCTTAAGCTCACCTGATGGTACTTATGATTCTACATTCTTAAAGAACTATGGTACCAACTATATGATGGATGCTATTAAAGCCATTAAGGGTGTAGGTTCTGTACAAGAGTTCGGTTCTGACTATGCTATGCGCATTTGGTTAGATCCTGCAAAAATGCAAAACCTTGGTGTTACTATTTCTGAAGTAACGGCAGCTATTAAGGGGCAAAACTTACAAGCGGCGGCTGGTACGGTAGGCCAAAATCCAACAAATGGTGAACAAGCGTTCCAATATCCTATTAAAATTGAAGGTCGTCTTGTGACACCTGAACAATTTGGTAATATTGCTATTAAAAGTTCCAATGGTAAGGTATTGCATCTAAAAGATGTTGCTCGTATTCAAATTGGTGCTAAAGGGTATGACTTTGTTGCTAAGTCTGCTCATAAAGAGGTAGCAGGTTTTGCTATTTCCCTTCAAAATGATGCGAATGCATTAGAAACAATTGCTAATGTTAAGAAGGTACTAGATGAACAATCTAAATCCTTCCCACCAGATATGCAATACAACGTAGTTGTAGATAATACTAAATTCGTAAGTGCCTCTATCAATGAGGTTGAGCATACCTTTGTAGAAGCATTGCTACTTGTTCTTTTTGTAGTATATGTATTCTTGCAATCTTGGCGCTCTACAATTATTCCTATGATTGCCGTACCAGTATCCTTGCTTGGTACATTTGGCGCTTTCGTATTACTTGATTTCTCTATCAATACGTTAACATTATTCGCCATGGTATTAGCTATCGGCCTCGTTGTTGACGATGCTATCGTAGTAGTAGAAGCGGTAGAGTATGAATTAAAATATAATGGCTTACCTCCTAAAGAGGCGGCTATTAAAGCGATGGAAAATGTACAAGGTCCTGTAATTGGTATTGCTTTCGTATTGGTTGCAGTATTTGTACCAGTTGCCTTCATGGGTGGTATGACAGGGATCTTATACAAACAATTCGCCTTAACAATTGCTGTGTCTGTTGTTATTTCTGCGATTATCGCCCTTGTATTAACACCAGCTCTATGTGCTACGATGTTAAAACCGCATACACCTAAAGAACGTGAAGACTGGGTACATCGTCAGTTAAACAAATTCAATGCAGGCCTAGAACGTTTTAGCAATTGGTATGGTATCCAGTTGGCTCGTTTAAGCCATCGTTTGAGCTTAACTGTTATTGCATTATTAATCTTTGCTGGTGGTACTGGTTTAGTATTCCATTTCTTGCCAACATCCTTTGTACCTGCAGAGGATAGCGGTTACTATATGATTGCTGTTAATGAGCCACCTGGTGCTACATCTGAGCGTACTATGGCAACCCTTGAAAAAATTGCATCTTTCTTAGAAGGTAAAAATGATCCTGAAAAACCTAAAGATGAGCAATTATTCCAAGAGGTATTTACGGTAGCAGGCTTTGACCTCTTAGGGGGCGGCCAAAAATCTAGTGCAGGTGTAATCTTTGCTACTATGTCTGACTGGAAGTATCGTACTACTCAAGCTACGTCTATCAACGCTATGGTAGGTCAAACATTTGGCTTTGCTGCTGAAAAGGTGCCTGAGGCAACTGTTATTGCCATGAATCCACCATCTATTCCAGGTCTTGGTACTACTGGTGGCTTTAGCATGTACCTTATTAACAAAGCTGGTGACAGCCCTCAAGTTATGGCGGAACGTGCTAATGAATTTATTGCAGAAGCTCGCAAGAGTCCAGCAATTCAATCTATTTACACTACCTTTAATACATCTACACCATCCTTACAATTTGATGTAAACCGTGAAAAAGCGGCTCAAGATGGTGTGGCATTAGCTGATATCTTTACTACATTACAAGGTTTCTATGGTAGTATTCAAGTTAATGACTTCACTACATATGGTAAAAACTATAAAGTAGTGGTTCAAGCTGAAGATGCATACCGTCAAAATGCAGATCAGCTCAATATGTTAGCGGTTCGTAATAGTAAAGGTCTCATGGTTCCAGTTTCTAACTATATTACGAAGGAACAAACTGGTACACCATCTAGTATTACACGTTTCGATAATGCGATGGCTGTACAAATCGGTGGTTCTCAAGCGAATGGTTACTCCTCTGGTGATGCTATTAATGCATTGAAAGAGGCAGCAGCTAAAACATTACCAGCCGGTTATACATATGACTGGGCAGGTCAATCTCGTGAAGAATTGAAAGCTGGTTCTCAAACTATGTTAATTCTTGGTTTAGGTCTAGTATTCGTATTCTTGATTTTGGCTGCTCTATATGAATCCTGGAAGGTTCCATTTGCTGTATTGTTCTCTGTACCATCTGGTATGATTGGTGCTTCTCTAGTACCATTCTTGTTGAACTTCACAGGCAGATATTCTTTAGCAAATGATATTTACATGCAGATCGGTCTCTTAACCTTGGTTGGTTTGGCCGCAAAAAATGCAATCTTGATCATCGAGTATGCTAAGATTCGTGTTGACGAACGTGGTATGAACGTTGTTGATGCCGCTATCGAAGCTGCAAAAATTCGTTTGCGTCCAATCTTGATGACATCTTTTGCGTTTATCCTTGGTGTATTACCATTGGCAGTATCTACGGGTGCTGGTTCTGGTGCTCGTACATCCATGGGTATTACAGTAGTAGCAGGGATGACCACAGCTACATTGTTTGGTATCTTTATCATTCCAATGTTGTTCATCATTATTGAAACACTTGGACCTGGTTTGTTCACAAACCGCAAAAAAAATCACGACTAATCATCTACATTAAATAAATTTATAGAATGACAAAAACACGTCACTACTTAGTAGTGGCGTGTTTTTTTGTATAATTTATGATATAATAATAGAGTTAAAAATCGGATTGACATTAGTCAATATTAAGTATGAAACTATAAATTAAAGAGGTATATTATGAGTGACGTAAAAACATATGTAGCAGGTCATAAAAGCCCTGATACTGATTCCGTGTGTTCTGCAATTTCTTTTGCTAATTTTTTAACACAAATGGGTACACCTGCAACACCTGTATGTGCGGGCCCTGTTAATAAAGAAACACAATATGCATTACAATATTTTGGTTTTGGGCACCCTCAAATTGTTACTAATTGGGAAGAATTTGCACCTAATGGTGGGGACTTATATTTAACTGACCACAATGAATCTAAACAAATTATCGATGGCTATAAGTCAATGAATATGTGTGGTGTTGTAGATCATCATCGTATTGGCGATTTCGAAACGGATGGCCCTGTATTCATTCGTATGGAACCAGTAGGTTGCTCTAATACAATTATTACCAAATTGTACTTGGAAAATAATCAAGAAATCCCTAAGAATATCGCTGGCTTAATGTTGTCTGCTATTATTTCTGATACAGTATTATTCCGTTCCCCAACTTGTACTGATACAGATAAGGAAATGGCTCATAAATTGGCTGACATTGCAGGCGTAGAACTAGCTGTATATGGCCTTGATATGTTGAAAGCTGGCGCTGATATTTCTGACTTAACAAACGATGATATCGTTCGTACAGATATGAAAGAATTCTCCGAAGCGGGCAAAACGATTTCCATCGGTCAAATTTCCGTTATGGATACAACAGATGTATTGGCTAAACAAGCTGAACTTGTAGCAGCTTTAGAGGCTCTTCGCAGTGCTAATAACTACGATGCATCTTACATCATGATTACAAATATTCTTGATGAAAGTACTACATTGTTATTCAGCGGTGATGTAGAGGCTGTAGTAACAAAAGCATTCGAAAAAGAAGTTAAAGACAATGGCGTATTCTTGCCAAATACTATGTCTCGTAAAAAACAAATCGTACCACCAATTCTTGGTGCTATGAAATAGTATAGTAGTATACAAAGGGAAAAGAACGTTGCTTGCAACGTTCTTCTTCTCTATTTATATGATTATTAATCTAAAGTATATGTAAGGGCGATAGGGGTGTTCCGATGAATTCATTATTAACTGGTTTAAATAAAGAGCAACAACAAGCCGTACAACATACGGAAGGCCCTTTATTGATTTTAGCTGGTGCCGGATCTGGTAAAACAAAGGTTTTAACTGTTCGTATTGCACATTTATTGGCTCAAGGTGTCAATCCTTATGAGATTTTAGCTATTACTTTCACCAATAAAGCAGCTAAAGAGATGAAAAGCCGTGTGGAAGGTCTTGTAGGTGATGTAGCTAATCGTATTTGGCTCAGTACATTCCATAGCTTCTGTGCGAAATTCTTGCGTTTTGAGCTAGATAACTTCTTAGGTTATAACAGTAACTTTACAATTTATGATACATCTGACTCTCAAGCTGTTATTAAGGCTGCTTTGAAAGCATTAAACCTCGATGATAAATATTATCCCGTAGGTGCTATGATCGCTGCTATTTCGGATGCAAAGAATAAATTACTATTCGCCTCTGATTTTAGAAAGCAAGCACGGGACTTTTACCAACAAAAGGTAGCTGATGTATATGAATATTATGAACGGGAATTACGTAAAAATAATGCCTTAGACTTTGATGACCTTTTATTGGTTGCTGTAAAGTTATTACAATCTAATGAAGCTGTTTTAGAGAAGTATAGTAAGCGTTTTCGTTATGTTATGATCGACGAATATCAAGATACGAATCACGCCCAATATTTATTGGCTAAATTATTAGCATCTCATTGGAAAAACATTGCCGTTGTAGGTGATGCTGACCAAAGTATTTACGCTTGGCGTGGTGCAGATATTCAAAACATCCTAGACTTTGAAAAGGATTATCCGAACTGTACATCTATTAAGCTAGAGCAAAACTACCGTTCTACTAAGATTATCCTTGATGCAGCCAATGCGGTAATTGAAAATAACGAAGGTCGTCCAAAGAAAAACTTATGGACAGATAAGACAGAAGGTGCTAAAATCCAGCATTTTACGGCGCAGTCTGAACATGAAGAAGCGGCTTTCATCGGCGACACTATTGCTAAAAAGCACGATATTCATGGTGTTCCTTATGGAGATATGGCTATTTTGTACCGTACCAATGCTCAATCTCGTGTACTTGAAGAAGCACTGATTAAACGGGCGTTGCCATATACAATGGTAGGGGGCACAAAGTTCTATGATCGTAAAGAAATTAAGGACGTTTTAGCATATCTACGCGTGTTATATAATCCTTTCGATGATTTGAGCTTATTACGTATCATCAATGTACCAAAGCGTAGTATTGGTGCAACTACAGTGGCAAAACTACAAGATTATGCTCGTGCAAACGGCACATCCTTGTTCATGACACTAACACAATTGCATCTTGTAGATACGATTAAAGGTAAAACAAAGGAAAAATTAGAAGAATTCGGCATACTTATCTTTACTCTTGTAGCTGAAATGGAAGATAAAACGGTGCTCGATATTTTAGAGGCCATTCTAGATAGAACAGGTTACTTGGCACAGTTGGAAGAAAGTACAGATCCACAAGACCAGGCTCGAGCTGAGAATATCGGTGAACTTTTATCTGTAGCTAAAGACTTCCAAGATACTAATCCAACGGGCACTGTTGAGGATTTCTTAGAGCAAGTAGCCCTCGTTAATGATGTTGATTCCTTCGAGCAAGAAGAATCTAAAGTAACATTAATGACATTACATGCTGCCAAAGGTTTGGAGTTCCCAATCGTATTCTTAGGAGGCTTGGAAGAAGGTTTATTCCCTCATAGCCGTACGTTGATGAACCCTGAGGAAATTGAAGAGGAACGCCGTTTAGCCTATGTAGGTATTACTCGTGCTGAGAAGGAATTATATATTTCTAACGCTACGACACGTACCGTATTTGGCCGTACTAGCAGCTATTTACCATCCCGTTTTATCGATGAAATTCCTGAAGAGCTAGTAGATGGTTTGCGTGCTAAGCGTAAAGTACCTGATGATATTAAGCGCCATGTACCACAACATATGAGTGTTACCAGCCGTCCTGTCACTAAGCCAATTGTTCGCAATGAGGTGATTGCAGACTGGAAGGTAGGCGACACAGCTATTCATAGTAAATGGGGCAATGGTAAAGTTATCAATGTTGCCGGCGAAGGGGCTGGTATGAAGCTAACAATTGAGTTTCCAACCCAAGGTGTACGTGTAGTAATGGCTAAATTTGCACCTGTAAAAAAAGGCTAAATGTTTATTCAATAAAAGGATAGAAGATGAATCCGAAAGATAGAATTAAAGAGTTACAACAAGAGCTGACTCATGCGCAGTATTTGTACTACGTAAAAGATGCTCCTACCATGAGTGACTTTGAATACGATAAAAAATATCGAGAGCTCGTTGATTTAGAAACAGCTCATCCTGAATATATTGTGCCATCTTCCCCAACACAACGGGTGGGGATGAAGGTGGAAGGCTCCTTTGAAAAGGTCGTCCATGGCCGCCCTATGTTGAGCTTATCTAATGTATTTAGTGCTGATGAAGTACGTGCGTTTGCAAATCGTGTAGAAAAGGAATTGGGTCATAAGCCTTCTGCTTATGTAGTAGAACTTAAAATCGATGGCTTAGCTGTTAACTTGCACTATGAGAACGGCATGTTTGTACGTGCTGTAACACGTGGTGATGGCCGTGTTGGTGAAGATGTTACGGCCAATGTACGAACTATTAAATCCATTCCTTTATATCTCGAAAATGCACCTGAATTTATCGAGGTTCGCGGTGAAGCCTATATGCCTCATAGCGAATTTAAACGCATTAATGAAGAACGTGATGAAGAGGGCTTACCAACCTTTGTAAATCCGCGTAATGCCGCAGCAGGTTCTTTACGTCAACAAGATCCAGCGATTACTGCTAGTCGTAATTTAGCATTCTTTGCTTATGCAATCGGTTCTGAAGTGGGTGCCAATATTCATAGCCAAGAGGAATTGCTACAAAGCTTGGAAACGTTTAAGTTTTCTGTAAATCCTCATTATCGCGTATGTAAAACAATTGATGAGGTAATAGAGGCTATTGAATATTGGGGTGAAAAGCGCCATGAGTTGCCTTACGATACTGATGGTATGGTAATTAAGGTTAATAGTTTTGATGATCAAGAGGTACTTGGTAGTACTGCAAAGGACCCTAAATGGGCAACAGCGTATAAATATCCTCCAGAAGAAGTGGAAACAGTCCTTAAGGACATCACAATTAACGTAGGCCGTACAGGTGTTCTTACGCCAACAGGTGAGTTGGAAACTGTATTCGTATCTGGTACGAATGTGAGCCGTGTTACATTACATAACCAAGACTTTATCAATGAAAAGGATATTCGCATTGGTGACCACGTTATCATTCATAAGGCAGCAGAGATTATTCCAGAAGTTATTCGCGTAGCTCCAGAAAAACGTACTGGTTCTGAGGTGCCTTTCATTATTCCAAATCGCTGTCCAGTATGTGACTCTCCTGCAGTTCGTCGTGAAGGTGAAGCAGCTGTACGTTGTACTAATAAACACTGTCCTGCTATTGAAAAAGAACAAATTATCCATTTTGCATCTCGCGATGCTATGAATATAGATGGTCTTGGTCCTAGCATTGTAGAAAATTTGATCAATAATAAGTTAATCGCTAATGTGGTTGATTTATATCATTTAACAGTAGATCAACTTGTTACTATGGACCGAATGGGTAAGAAATCTGCAGAGAATTTGGTGAAAGCCATCGCAGACTCTAAAGCTCGTGGATTAGACCGCGTATTGTATGGCCTCGGTATTCGTCTCATTGGATCTAAAGCAGCCGGCACAATTGCTAATGTTGTGAAATCTATGGAACGTTTCATGACAATTACTAAAGAAGAATTAGTGGCTGTAGAAGAAATCGGTCCTACTATGGCTGATAGTATCGTTGAATACCGTCAAGATCCTGCCCATGTTGCCATTATTGAAGGCTTAACACAAGCAGGTCTGAAAATGACGGTAGATGTTGTAGAAGCTGCAGGTAACCAAATGGAGGGCGAAATCGTCGTTCTTACAGGTAAGCTTGAGGTTATGGGCCGTAGTGAAGCAGGTAAAATCCTTGAAGCTCATGGGGCAAAGGTTACTGGTTCCGTATCTAAGAAAACAACCCTTGTTATCGCTGGTGAAGATAGTGGTAGCAAGCTGACTAAAGCAAATGAATTGGGTATACGAATAATGAACGAAGAAGAGTTTGTAGAACTCTTACGAGAACTCGGTGAAATCCAATAGATATACATTCTTACAATATTTTGAAAATATATATTATTTGCTTTATAATAAGTAATTATGAAAGGATGTGTTCCGATGAAAATCAGCCAAGAGGAAATTAAAAAAATCGCCTGGCTTTCACGTTTGGAAGTTAAGGAAGAACATATGGCACATGTAGAAAAAGAGTTATCCGATATCTTGACTTATGTTGCTGAACTAGATGCATTAGAGCTTAATGATGTAGAACCAATGGCTCATGCAGTACCATTGAACAATGTATTTAGAGAGGATGAAACAAAACCATCCTTAGACCATGATTTAGCTTTGTCCAATGCTCCAGAAGCAGAGGATGGGTACTTTAAAGTACCTCGCGTTGTACAAGAATAGGAGGTTTCGCTGTGGCAACAATTCATGAATTACACAAGAAACTAGTGAATAAAGAAATCAGCGCCGTTGAATTGACGAATGCTGTCATTGCACATAAAGCGAAAGTGGAACCGACTGTACATGCGTACTTATCCGATTCTCATGAACGCGCTTTAGCTACAGCTAAGCTTGTAGATGAAGCAATTGCTAAAGGTGAAGCTATTTCTCCATTGGCAGGTATTCCTGGTGCAATTAAAGATAATATTTGTATTAAAGATGAACCTGCAACATGTGCATCTAAAATGTTAGAGAACTTTGTACCTCCATACAATGCGTCTGTTATTGAACGTTTACAAGATAATCAATTTGTAAGTCTTGGTAAACTTAACATGGACGAATTTGCTATGGGTGGTTCAACAGAAAACTCTGCATTAGCAAAAACTAGTAATCCTTGGAATGCTGATTGTGTACCAGGGGGTTCTTCTGGTGGTAGTGCAGCAGCTGTATCTAGTGGCTCCGCTATTTGGGCTCTTGGCTCTGATACTGGTGGGTCTATTCGTCAACCAGCATCCTTCTGTGGTGTTGTAGGCTTAAAACCAACATACGGTAATGTATCTCGTTATGGTTTAATCGCCTTTGCATCCTCTTTAGACCAAATTGGACCTGTTACTCGTGATGTAACAGATGCTGCTTTAGTATTAAATGCCATCTCTGGTCATGATGCGAAAGACTCCACATCTATTCCAGGTACTCGTGTAGACTACACTACAGCTCTTGTAAATGATGTAAAAAATCTTAAAATCGGTGTGCCAAAAGAATTCTTTGGCGAAGGTCTCAATAGCGAAGTTCGCAAAGCTATGGAAGAGGCTATCGAAACATATAAAAAATTAGGTGCTGAAATCGTTGAGGTTTCTTTACCTAACTCTAAATATGCGTTGTCTGCATACTATATCATCGCATTGGCAGAAGCTAGCTCTAACTTGGCTCGTTATGACGGTGTAAGCTATGGTATGCGCGTATCTGCAGATAATCTAGTAGATATGTCTACTAAAACTCGTACAGAAGGTTTTGGTCCTGAAGTACAACGCCGTATCTTATTAGGTACTTATGTATTGAGCGCTGGTTACTATGATGCTTACTATTTGAAAGCATTAAAAGTACGTCGCCTCATTAAAAATGAATTTGATGAAGCATTCTCCAAAGTGGATTTGATTTTAACACCAACTGCACCTAATACGTCTTATAAATTTGGTGAAAAAGCAAATGATCCATTGGCAATGTACTTAGAAGATATCTGTACAGTACCAGCAAACCTTGCAGGTATTCCAGGTATTAGCATTCCAGCAGGTATGAGCAGCAG